>CAMBAQ010000044.1 GCA_945863785.1 Chthoniobacter flavus | reverse complement strand
GAAGATCACTCCATCCCAGTTGCGCGCGGTGCAGGCCGCAATGGAGCGTGCAGTAGGTGAATCGGCTCTCCGGTTGGAATCGCAAATGATCGTTCTCTCGACGGCCGTGAGCGGTGCACCATTCCTCGGTCTGCTTGGAACAGTGTGGGGTGTGATGGATGCGTTCGCCGGCATCGCCATGGCCGGAAACGCGAACCTCGCTGCGATGGCACCAGGTATTTCCGGATCTCTCATTACGACGATCATTAGCCTTCTCGTGGCGATCCCCGCGATGTTCGGATACAATTTTCTCGTTACCACATTGCGATCATTGCTCGTGCAGGCTGATAATTTTGCCGCCGAATTCTCCTCCGAGATCGAGCATCGTTATGTGGAATTCGGCACCCGGGAGTCCCGGCGTCCATTGCTTTAATTCGCTCTCATGCGCCGCCACTCATCGAGACACAGCCTGCATACGCTCACCGAGCTGAATATCACGCCCATGCTGGATCTGGTATTCGTGCTGCTGATTATTTTCATGATCACCACGCCGCTGATCGAAAACAGCATGGATCTCGTGGTTCCTAAAAGCTCCACGGCCGCCGGAGCTTCAAATCCCGCTGAGACGTTCAATATCTCGATCGATAAAAACAATGTGCTCAAAATTAATAACGATGTCGTCACGGCTGAGGACCTCGAATCCCGATTAGCCACATCGCACCGCGAAAAAGCGGACATGGCCGTTGTGGTGCGCCCGCACTTTGAGCTGCCCATCCAAAAATTCATCGCCGTGATGGATATCCTCCAGCGTGTGGGAATAACTAAAGTTGGAGTGATGACACTCAAGGACGACCCTAAAAAAGGCGAAGGCACCCGCTGATATGGAAAATCCGCAATTTCGGCGGAATCTGATCCTCATCGCGGGGCTGCATATTCTGCTCATCGCGGGGATTCTCTATTTCGCGAAACGTGAAATCAAAAAACCACAGGGTGATATCACTTGGGTGAACCCTGGCTCTTTTGCCGCAGCGGCAGCAGCCAGTAGTGCGCCCGAGGTTGCCGAAGAGGAAGAAGCAGCCCCAACGCCCGAACCTAAGGTCACGCCGCCACCCACGCCCGAGCCGACACCTGAGCCAACGCCGGAACCCACTCCAGAAGCGACGCCCGAGCCTACTCCTGAGCCGAAACCTGAAAAATCGGACATTGTAGAGTCCACCCCAACTCCGACACCCAAGCCGACAGCGACGCCCAAACCCAAACCATCCCCTAAACCTTCTCCGAAGCCAACGCCGAAGCCATCACCCAAAGCTTCACCGAAACCATCGCCGAAGGCCTCCCCTGGGGCATCGCCAAAGTCTTCGCCTTCCGCCTCGCCCAAACCCTCTCCAAGTGGATCACCGAAAGCTTCGGCCTCCCCCGGATCCTCCCCCAAGGCGGAAGGCACCTCAAAAACTGAAGGCTCTTCCAAGAATGGAACGGACACCAAAGGCAAAGCGGGCTCTGATTCTAAGGGAAATGGATCATCTGCGAGCGGGACTGGTAGCGGATCCAAGGCGGGCGGAGGGGGAAACTCCGACCAGTTTGGATGGTATCACGAGCTCATTCATGATCGTTTTTTTAGCCAGTGGGAGCAACCGACATCGATTTTCGAGCAGAATAAGTCCTTTGTTTGCACGGTAAAAATCCGAATTCTGAAAGACGGCACGATTGCCAGTGCCGACATCGTTCACAGCAGCGGCAACCCGATCATGGACACATCGGTGTTGGAGGCACTCAAGCGTGTGTCTCGCATTGATCCACTGCCCGGCGGCCTCGGGGCGGGCGAGGGCTACACGGTGAATATCAACTTTGAGCTTCAATAAGCCCAAACCCCCACTGGAAATTTCCAAACCGAAGACGGTCGCTTCGATTTATTTTAAACCTTTTGCACTCGGCTTGTTGACATAAGCCCACTCTACCAGCATAGTCCGTGCCCGCTCGACGAGCAGGAAATCACATTTATGGATAAAATTCGCAATATCGCCATCATCGCACACGTCGATCACGGCAAAACAACGTTAGTGGATCAGCTACTCAAGCATGCCGGCACGTTCCGCGTGAATCAAAAAACCGACGAGCGCATGATGGATTCGATGGATCTGGAAAGAGAAAAAGGCATCACCATCCGCGCTAAGAATGCCGCATTCCGTTGGAAAGATTACCACGTCAATATCGTGGATACTCCCGGTCACGCCGATTTCGGCGGAGAGGTCGAGCGTATCATGAAAATGGTGGACGGTGTTCTTTTGGTGGTTGATTCCCATGACGGTCCTCAGGCGCAGACCAAGTTTGTGCTTCGCAAGGCGATGGAGAACGGCCTCAAACCGATCGTTGTCATCAATAAGATCGACCGCGAAAATGCCCGTCCTCACAAGGTGCTCGACATGGTTTTTGAACTCTTCATGGAGCTCAATGCCACTGACGAGCAACTCGATTTCCCTCACATCTACGCCAGCGCCAAGCAGGGCTATGCGATGAATGAGGTGGGTGAAGCCGCTGACAGCATGGAACCTCTTTACGAGGCCATCATTAAGCACATCCCGCCGCCACCGGCTCCGACTGTGGATTTCTTCCGCATGTTGGTGTCGAACCTCGATTACAGCGATTACTTGGGTAGAATCGCCTATGGTCGTATCATCAGTGGCACAGTGAAGCTTGGACAAACGATTGTTTGTATTCACCAAGGTGGTAAAAAAGAAAAAGGAAAAGTCACAGCAATCTTCTCTCACGAGGGTTTGGAAAAAGTCCAAGTCGAAGAATCTTCGGCTGGCGACATTGTTGGCATCAGCGGATTTGAAGACGTCTTCATCGGTGAGACACTCACAGACACAGAAGAGCGTGAGGCGTTGCCTTTCGTTGAGATCGATCCGCCTACCATTTCGATGAAGATTTGCGTGAATGACTCACCGCTCGCTGGCCGCGAGGGCAAGCTTCTCACCGCCCGCCAGATCCGCGACCGTCTCATCAAAGAGACCCGTGGCAACGTATCGATCATCGTCAACGACACCGATGTGGCCGGTCACTTTGACGTCAAGGCCCGAGGTGAAATGCAAATCGCCGTTCTCGTGGAGCAAATGCGCCGCGAGGGCTTCGAGCTTCTCGTCTCGCGTCCCGAGGTCATCTTCAAGCGTGCCGAGGACGGATCCGTCCTTGAACCACTCGAGTCACTCTACGTTGACGTTCCTTCCGAAAATCTCGGCGACATCCTTCAGTCCCTCGCCGGACGTAAGGCTGAGATCGTGGACATGGTTCACAATCCTCACAGCGTTCTTGTTCAAGCCGTCATCCCAACTCGCGGATTGATCGGTTTTGAGACGGACCTTGTCAACGTGACCAAAGGCCATGGCATCGCGAGCCATCTCTTCAAGGAATACGGTTCTCACAAGGGTGACATTCCGAGCCGTGGAAACGGCGTGCTTGTCTCCATGGAAGCCGGCACCAGCATGGCCTACGCTCTCGCCACCATCCAAGAGCGCGGTCGTCTCTTCATTGGTGCCCAGGCGGAAATCTACGAAGGCATGATCATTGGCGAGAACTCCCGTCCGGACGACATGCCAGTGAATCCCTGCAAAGCCAAAAAATTAACAAATATGCGTAGCCAAGGTGACGGTAAGGGTATCTCACTCGCTCCTCCGATCGAGATGAGCCTCGAACGCTCTTTGGAATACATCGCCCCCGACGAATATGTCGAGGCGACGCCAAAGTCCCTGCGCCTTCGCAAAAAGATCCTCGACGCTAACGCTCGCAAGCGTTCGGAGAAATCGACCGCCATCTTCGCGTAAGCGAAGAGGCTAGTACGCCACTTCAATACCTTCGGTCGCCTCGCCAAAACGGCGGGGCGATCAAGTGTATTTCACGACTTCCTCGATCGTCGAGAGGCCATCGTAAATAGATCGGAGTCCATCCTCACGGAGGGTTGTCATTCCAAGCTCAATGGCTTTTTGGCGAATGAGAATACCTGGAGTGCGATTGTTGATCATTTCTCGAATCGGGTCTGAGATTTTGAGCAACTCGTAAATGCCCTTTCGGCCCTTGTAGCCTGTCTGGTTACAGTTTTCGCAACCCTTCCCATAGTAAAAACTCTTGTCGCCGATGTCGTGGATGCTCAGTCCGAGGGAGGCGAGGACTTGTTCGCTAGGCTCATAGGCCGTGCGGCAGGCCGTGCAGATTTTTCGAATGAGACGTTGGGCGAGCACGCATTCAAGCGAGGCTGAAATCAGAAACGGCTCGATGCCCATATCCATCAGTCGCGTCACCGCGCCAGTAGAGTCATTTGTGTGCAGGGTGGTGAAAACCAAGTGGCCGGTCAGCGAGGCCTGGATAGCGATCTGGGCGGTCTCCATATCGCGGGTTTCACCGATCAAGATGCGATCAGGATCCTGACGCAGGAATGCGCGAAGAACGCGTGAGAACGTAAGTCCAATGGAATCGTTGATGGGAACCTGAATGATTCCGTCGATTTCGTATTCCACCGGGTCTTCTGCGGTCAGGAGCTTGGAGTCGATCGTGTTGATTTTTCGCAGGCAGGAATAAAGCGTCGTCGTTTTTCCAGATCCCGTCGGACCTGTGACGATAAAAATACCATTGGGCTTTTCGATCACCTCGAGGATGTAGGCGATTGTTTCGGGTGGCATCCCGAGCGTTTCCAAGTCGAGATTCACACTCGAGCGGTCGAGCACACGGAGCACCACGCTTTCGCCGAAAGCGGTAGGTAGCGTCGATACGCGAAGATCGACTTGGCGGCCATTGATGGTGCGCTGGATACGGCCATCCTGGGGCAGGCGGCGCTCGGCGATGTTGAGGTTCGACATCACCTTCACACGCGAAATCACGGGCAAGGCTAGCCGGAATGGAGGTGGATCCATTTCGTAAAGAGCGCCATCCACCCGATAGCGGATTTTGAACTCGGTCTCAAACGGCTCAAAGTGAATGTCACTCGCCCTTGCAGCAATGGCCTTGTCGAGGATGACGTCCACGTACTTGATGATCGGTGCCGCATTGGCCTCCGCCGTGACCGCTTGAAGATTGAAGGCGTCCTCTTGGCTTTCATCGATGGTGATATCGTGACCGCCATCGAGTTGGGCTAGGATTTCGTTGATGCTGGAATCTTCGGACCCGTAGTTCTCACGAATCAAATTTTGAACGCGCGAAGGAAAGGATACGACTTGAACGATCTCTCGCCCGAGGGCGAAGCGGATGTCTTCAATCGGGCGGGGGTTCAACGGATCGATGAGCGCGACGAAAATGGTATTGCCCGAGGCGGCTACGGGAAGCACGCCATGAAGCCGAGCGAGTCCCGATGGAATGAGACTCAATGTTGAGGCATCCGGACTAAATTCTTGAAGACTGTAGGCTTCAGCGCCCAGCGATTCCGCAATGACCTGCTCAAACCCACCTTCATCGACAATATGGGCATCCAGAATGGATTGCTCAACGGGCTTGTGCTCAATGTGCGAGAGGTGAATGAGTTCCTCTGCGGTCTCCGTGGTGATGAGACCGCGCTCTAAGAAAATATCTGTGACATGACGGGCGTCCATGGTGGTTTTACTCGAGATCCGACATCGTGGTGCTGATGACCTCATCGGCTGTGGTCATTCCGGAAAGAACCTTACGCACGCCGTCTTCGCGCAGGGTGCGCATACCGAGTTCCCTAGCGCGTTGACGGAGGGCTATGGTGGAGGCGTTGTTGTTGATCATGTTTCTCACTTCATCATCGACAAGGAACATTTCAAAGATGCCCATCCGGCCGCGAAAGCCTTTGCCCCGACACTTGTCGCATCCGATAGGGCGCATGACACTGGCCTGTTTGAGCATGCCAGGTTCGATCTGAAGGGCGCTCATCTCGTATTCGGTGAGCTCGCCGGCGGCTTTGCAGAAAGTGCAGAGTTTCCTAACGAGACGCTGAGCGACAACGGCCCTCACGGAACTGGAAACAAGGAAGGGCTTGATTCCGATATCCACCAAGCGAGCGATCGCACTCGGGGCGTCATTTGTATGAAGCGTAGAGAGAACCAAGTGGCCGGTGAGCGAGGCGTTAACGGCAATGCTGGCGGTCTCATAGTCGCGAATCTCACCGATCATGATAATATTCGGAGCTTGGCGCAGCATCGACCTTAGCGCGGCGGGAAACGTCATGCCGATGCTGGCGTTGACCGGGACTTGGTTGATGCCGTTCATCTGATACTCGACCGGATCTTCGACCGTGATGAGCTTGCGGTCCGGCTTGTTCATGTAGTTCAGGCAACCATAGAGGGTGGTTGTTTTCCCCGATCCAGTGGGTCCTGTGACAAGGATGATGCCGTCAGGGAGAGCTATACATTGCTCAAACTTGGCCTGGTCGTCCGAGAGGAATCCCAAATCCGGAAGGCCAAGCATCAGCGAGGTTTTATCCAAAATTCGCATCACGACACTCTCGCCATGGACAGTTGGGATAGTGGACACGCGAAGATCCACCGATTTGTCACCGAGGCGAATCTGAATGCGGCCGTCCTGCGGTAGACGTCTCTCGGCTATACTCATCGAGCGGGACATGATTTTGAGTCGGCTGACTATAGCGGAATGCAAGCGCTTCGGCGGGGCTTGCATTTCCTGAAGGACGCCATCAATGCGAAAGCGGATTCGTAATTTGTTCTCAAGTGGCTCGATGTGAATGTCGCTGGCGCGGTTTGTATAGGCTTCGAGCAAAAGCAGGGAAACGAGTTTGATGATCGGAGCATCCCCTTCCGTGTCGGCTTCCTCATCCTCATCCATCTTAGACGCAGACCCCTCATTCATCGTCATCCCCTTGAGGAGGGACGAGGTGGCGTCATCGGCATCGCCATAATATTTTGTAATTAATTTCTTAACCGCTTCGTGCGTTGAGCAAACAAACTCTATCTCACGTCGCAATTTGTAAGTAAGCCCATCCATGTTATGCATGGCCATGGGATCGCTAAGTGCAATAATAAGAATGCCGTCACGCATCCCGATGGGGATCGCTTGGTAACGGCGGGCGTCATCGGCATCCAGAAGATCAATGAGCTTACGATCGACCTGGGTATTTTCCAGATCGACAAATTCCATGCTGTTCTGCGCGGCGAGTGTGCGAGCGATATCATCCTCGGTGACCACGCCATTATGGACGAGCGTGGAAAGGAGTCCGTCGGGCCCAACATTGGCGCGGGCATTCTCGACTTGGGCGCGGGTTACCATTCCAAGGTCCCGTAGGATTTCAACTATGTAATCGTCGTTCTGAGACACGAATTTTATTAGGGCGGGCTTCTACTTAAAGCGAGGGGCGAGGCAAGTCAACGCAAGGTGTGTGGGCATATTACGACGAGGCGGGTGGGGTGGCGATAGCTAGGAGCGCGAGATGGCGTCCGGTGCGTCCTTTCTCGCGGCGATACGAATAATACGCCGTGGGATTTGAGGCGGTGCAATATCCACAATCGTGGATTTCCGTCAACCCAGCGGCGGCCGCTTGAGCTCGGATATCTGAAGCAAAATCAACCTCAGAGTGAGGTGGTCGTATGCAGGGCGAGATTTGCATGATGATGTCGCTGGGGTTGGCTCGGATCGTCGCGCAGAGTGTGGCGATGGTTTGAGTGACGATGCCGAGGTCTGTTCCCTTGCGTCCCGAGTGGGCTAGAGCAATGCCTCGCCCGTGCTTGTCCGCAAGATAGACAGCGGCACAATCGGCAACGTAAATGCCAAGGCAGAGTCCGGCCTCGGTGGTGACGAGGGCATCACATTCCGGCACAGGATAAGGCGTCTCCTTCGTCACAATTCGAACATGCGCGCTGTGGACTTGTTCGGCTTGAGCCAGAGGCATCCTCGCAAAGCCCGCACATTCCATTGTGGTCAGATGGATCGACTTCAGTCGCGCGAGAGCAACTTGTCGGTCGGCTTGCACATCGACATCCGGTGCGCGTTGGATGAACGCCGCCCGGATCCTATGCAGATTGAGACGGGGAAACGTCTCAAACGGACATGATTTATCAGCCATTGAGGCGATCAAATTTCTGGGGCTAGTTTCCCTTGGGCGCCTTGGCGGTCGGGGTGCCCTGTCCTTTGGGGGCAGGAGTGGGGGTCGGAGTGGCCTCAATGATGGGTTTGATTGGGTCGCTTTTCCGGAGAGCGCGTGGAAGCGTGGGCTGTGGGCGATCCGGATTGTTAAGGTTTTTAAAGCGTTTGGCCTCGGGGCGGGTGAGGGGATCATCGAAAAATTCCTCGTAGCGCGTGTCGATGGACAGGGCGCGTTCGTATTCTGCTATGCCTTTGATGTAGCTGAAATAGGCTTGAAGAAGAAAGGTCTGCGACTGAAGGAGGGATGTTTGTTGATTGAGCACATCCAGCTGCGTGCCGGCTCCGGCATCGAGGCGCTCCTGTGACAACCTCAGTGCCTCTACGCCTTGGACAACGCTGGCCTCTTGGCTATCCACGGTTTCCTTCGCTTCAAGTAAGTTGGAAATGGCCTGTTGAACTTGAAGGATGACCTCCCGAACGCCATTGTCGTAGTTGATTTTGGAGGAATCCAGTTGGGCCTTCGCCTGCTTCACATTGCCATAGGTGAGCAGTCCGTCCCACAGCGCCCATGAGCCATTGATCCCCAAAAACCAGCCCGACACGACGTTGGAGAGATTCGAGGTCATCATATCACTAGTGTTAGTTTGAGCCGCCCGGGCCTTGATGACCGGCAGATATCCCGCCACCTGTTCGTTGACCTTAGCTGCGGTGGACAGAATGCTTTGGCGTTGAGCCTTGAGGCCCGGATTACGGGCCACGGCGGTGCGAATCGAGTCATCGGGGTTGAGGGTGCGGGGTTTGTAGTCCAGCTTACCCACTATATTGAAAGGAACCTCGCTAGGGAATCCGGGTGGATAATCCATTCCAAGCAGGCGGACGAGCCTATACATGGAAACACGGTAGTTATTCTGAGCTTGGATGAGCGGAGGCTTCGCATTGGCCAGAGCAACCTCGGCCTGAAGCACGTTGAAGCGCGGTACGGTGCCTGCCTCATAGCGGTTCCGTTGATCTTTCAGTTGCTCGGTGAGGAGGTCCACGGATTGTTGGTTTGCGATGATAAGCGCTCGGTTGAGGACGATCTCGGAGAAATTGATTTTCACGTCGGAGATCACTTGGTCGATTGTGGCTCGAAGCTGGAAGTAGGAACCATGCTCGCTGGCAATCGCCGCTCGGATGCTCGAAATGGTGGCGCCTCCATCATAAAGAAGTTGGTTAAACTCGAGATTGATATTCCAAATCTGGTTATTCATGTTCGCGCTGCCGATTTCGACCTGATTCAGTTCGCGCGTCGTGTAGCCATAATCCGATGTCAGAGAAACTTGGGGAGTGATTTTGGAGCGCACGCTGATCATCTGCCCAGATGTGAGGTTGAGCTTTTGGACCCCATCGAGGATGTCGGGATTTTTCTTGAGCGCTAATTTGATGGCATCTTCCAGCTTCATGTCTGGCACCTTTGGGTTGCGTTGTTGGGCGATCAACGCATCGAGTTGTTTGTAAAACTCAGTTACGGCCATTTCTTTGGTCATGGCTGCCTTGCCGCTGTCTTGGAGGGTCTGGGTTTCAGCTCCGGGAGCGAGAGGTTCGCTTGCTTGGGCGGGTACGGGAGGGGCTTGCTCGCCTTGGATGGGTTGCAATGCGGGTAGGGCTGGGGCGGGAGGGATTGCGGGTATTGGAAGCGGCAAGGTGCCATCCGGAAGCGGCGTGGGTGAAGCGGTGGCCGAAGCCGCAGGGCTCACCGGAGCAAGCGGAAGCGGGGTGAATTGCGGTAAGGGCGGCGGCGTGGGCAGGTCTTTAAACTCCGAGCTCGGCGTCGGCGATTGGGCCAACACGGCGGGAATGGTCAAAAACAAAAAAGCGGCAAGGGTGCGGGTATCTCTAAGGAGCATAGGAAACGTGGTAGTTGTTTTACTGATCTGCAAGTGACATTAGACAACGATTTGCCGGTGAAAAGAATTTTGAGCAAGAGCTGCTTGTCTCGGGTTAGGGAGGGGGCGGCTGACTTGGAGCGACCACGGTGGGACTAGGTAAGTAAACCTTATCGCCGGCAAGGGGATCTCCGCTGAAAATGTCGGCAATCAGGAAAGGGGGATTTCTAAGCGCCGTCATGCGCAATACACCGGTTTCCGCTGCGTCCCGAATACAAAGATATTTTTCGCCCGCAATGACTCCTCTTCCTCCCTGCGCCTGAATGAGCACGAACCGCTCATCCTCATTCACCAGTCGAATGACGCCTGTCCAATCGATCGGGGTGGCCAATGGCGGCGGTGGGGTCTTTTTAGGAAATTTCAACCAAGACAGCGAAGGAATCTGGGTTTTCTTCGCCGCCGCTTCCGGCTTCGGTTTGACTCGGGTCGGTTCTTTTTTTGGAGTGGCGCAACCGGCGATTGCGAGCGCCAACAAAAGGGACGTGAAAAATACCGAGACTTTCAGAAGAAATGTCATGCTCAGCTTTTTGCGGAGCATCGGATACTGGAGGTTTTGAAAATCCGGAATTGGCATTTGATGAAGTTAAGACGTGAATACGCTCCATGATCGGAACGGGCAAGCCATGACAGCGGAAATCGAGGGGTTCCTCATGTATCTTGCGACCGAGCGGGGGCTCTCGGCAAATTACCAACTCTCGGTCCAGCGCTCACTGGAAGGGTTTTGTGATTGGATACAAAAAAACACGCCTGCGAAGGATTGGCTGTCTGTGGAACCTCAGCAGATCACCGACTTTTTGGTTTTTCGCAAACGCTCGGGGCTCATGGCGTCCTCGGTGCGCCTTGAGGCCGTGGCGGTGCGCATCTTTTTTCGCTTTCTGGCTTCGCGACACAAGTGGCCTGAAAACCCCGCCGAAACACTCACCCTGCCTCGTCCGGAAAAATCCCTTCCGGAAACCATGAACGCCTCCGATGTGCTCAAACTTCTGGAGAGCGTGAGGGCAGAAGATCCACTCGGGCTCCGCGATCGCGCGATGTTGGAACTTCTTTATTCCAGCGGCCTCCGAGTTTCCGAGCTGTGTTCCGCACGATTGGAAAATATCGAACTCGATGCCGGCTTCATTCGCATCACGGGCAAGGGAAACAAAACCCGCCTTGTGCCGGTGGGCGCGCCGGCGAGGGACGCCATTCGCCTTTATCTGGAGAAAGAGCGGCCGGGGCTCGTGTCGCGGCGCAGCGGCGCGGAGATCTTCCTTTCCGTTCGCGGACGCAAACTCACGCCGGAGCGGATTCAGCAGCTCATCAAAAAATACGCGGCTCGTGCCGGACTGGAGATCAATGTCTATCCCCACCTCATGCGTCACAGCTTTGCCACGCACCTCCTTGGCGGCGGGGCCGATCTCCGCATCATTCAGGAGCTTCTCGGTCATGCGGACATCTCGACCACGCAGGTTTACACTCACGTGGAAAAAAGCGGCCTCGCTGCCGTGATCAAAAAATTTCACCCCCGAGCTTGAATCTCCACGGCGAATCCCCCCAGCATGCTCCCCATGCTCATCGACACGCACGCCCACCTCGACTATCCGGATTTTCAAAGTGATCTGCCTTCCGTTATCGAGGCGGCGAGGTTGGCTGGAGTCACTCGCATCATCAGCATCGGCACGGGGATCGAGAGCAGTCGGCGGGCGGTGGCCCTCGCTGAGAAATACAATTCCGTTTATGCCGTCGTGGGATTGCATCCCACCAACGTGAGCGAGGAGACCGGAGACTGGCTCCCCGCGCTTCGCGAGTTGGCTACCCATCCGAAGGTCGCGGCGATCGGCGAGACAGGGATGGATTATTACCGCCTGCCGTCCGAGCAACTCGCCTCCTCCCCCGCGCTCAGCGCACTTCAGGCGGAAATGGCGAGCGATACCGAGGCGGCGATCATTGACGGCGCTTACAAGGCCGCCCAGGCCGAAGCTTTTGAGGCGCAATTGGAACTCGCAGCCGATCTCGGGCTCAATGTCGTCATCCACCAACGAAGCGCATGGGATGATACGTTGGATATTCTCAAACCCTTCTCGGGTCGCTTAAGGGCTGTCTTTCACTGCTTTGGAAATACCCCCGCCCAAGCGCAAGATCTGCTCGATCTCGGACACCTCGTTTCCTTCACCGGCATCATCACTTTTAAAAATGCGGAACCCGTCCGCGAAGTAGTGGCCGCCATTCCGGCGGACGCCTTTATGGTCGAGACGGATTGTCCCTATCTAGCTCCTGTCCCCCATCGCGGTCAACGCTGTGAACCCGCCCACACCCGCCTCGTCGCCGAAAAAATTGCGGCCGTTCGCAGATGCTCGCTGGAAGA
>CAMBAQ010000043.1 GCA_945863785.1 Chthoniobacter flavus | reverse complement strand
ATGAAAATAAGGAACGGAGTTGGATTTCGATCGGATGAACGGCATCCAGCAGCGTGATGAGGGAGAAGTTTTTTTGAAGGAACGCGAGGTCGATATCATTGAGGTGACCACTGCCGAGGATGACGCAGTTGCGGGGGAAGGAGTCGGGGTGGCCCGTGTGCGAGGCCACGAAGGCTTTGCAGGAATCCAGATGCGGTTGCCAGGCTGAAGCGCACCGGGATCGGCGATGGCGAATGGCGATCTGTGCGGCGAGGAGTCCGCGACGACGTGAAGTCCAAGTCGCGGGAGTGATCGCCCATTCGAGAATTTCTAAAATCAAAATGCTCCGAGGGTAGTCGGTTTAGATATTGCCGCCGAGGAAGGTGTGAATGCCGCACTCGCTTTTATCGAAGCCAGTCCAGCGACCTGCCCGCTCATTGTCGCCATCCGTGACAGGGCGAGTGCAGGGTTGGCAGCCGATGGAGCGGTAGCCGCGTGCGGCGAGGGCGTTTGATGGGAGTTTGTGCTCCGCGATGTAGGCCTGGACGGCCTCGCGGGACCACGCGGCCAAAGGGTTGAGTTTGACGATGTATTGATCGCGAAGAACGTCGAAGTGGTAAAGCTCGGCAATGCGCGTCGTTTCCCTTGTCTCATTTTGCTGGCGACGCAGGCCAGTGATCCACATGTCGAGCGAGGCGAGTTTTTTCTGGAGCGGGATGACTTTGCGAAGAGAGCAACAGAGGTCCGGCTTGTTGTTCCAGAGTTCAGGACCGAGTTCGGCGGCCTGTTCGTCTACGGTTTGCTCGGGAACGAGCGACTCGATGGTGATGTCGAAGCGGGCTTCAATCTCGGCCTTGAGTGCGAGGGTTTCGGGAAAGAGAAGGCCGGTATCGATAGTGAAAACCGGAAATCGGAATCCGTGGCTATATGCCGTGTGCATAACCACGAGGCCAGCTCCCTGAAAGCTGGTGCCGATGGCGGCGCTCTCTCCGAACTCCCGCCAAGCCCACGCGAGGGTGTCGTGCAGACTGGCGGATTCAAACTCATCCGCTTTTTGGCGGATGAGGTCTCGGTCAAACAGTGATGACATCGTGTTGGATTGGCAGGTCAGTTTTGAGCAAGAAAATCTACAAAATTAGAGCGGTGAAAGGGCCTTATCAGAACCCGCGCCGCATTTTTTGTCTTCTCCGCGCTCTCGGTGTCCTCGGTGGTCAATCCTATCGGCCTTGGGCTAAATCGATCTTGCGGCTTCGACGAGATGGGTCGGCGTGATGCCGAGTTGTTCCATCACGACATTACCTGGGGCGCTGAGGCCGAAGCGGTCGATCGCAACCGTCTTTCCGTCGAGACCAACGTAGCGGAACCAAGGGTCGGAAATTCCGGCCTCGATCGATACGCGTTTGCGGCAAGTTCTTGGCAGCACGGATTCCTTGTATTCGGCACTTTGACTTTCGAAGCGTTCGAAGCAGGGCATCGAAACCACGCGGGTTCCCGCACCGAGTTCGGAGGCGGCTTTCATCGCGTGTTGGAGTTCGCTGCCGGTGGCGAGAAGGATGATTTCGAGCGGGGCTGTTTCTTTTTTGGCGATGTAACCGCCTTTGAAAACACCCTCGCGGCGTGTGTCCACGGGAATCTCATTCAAGGTCGCAATATTCTGGCGAGAAAGGACGAGCATGGTCGGTCCTGTGGTCTTCTGAAAAGCAGCAGCGAAAGCGCCGGCAGTCTCTTCAGGATCGCCGGGGCGAATCACGTCAAGGCCAGGAATCGCACGCAGAGCGGCGACGGTTTCCACCGGCTCGTGAGTGGGGCCATCCTCGCCGACACCCACGGAATCGTGAGTGAAAATATAAACTGTTGGTAGATGTGAGAGGGCGGCGATGCGTATCGAGGGGCGTCCATAATCGCTGAAGACGAGGAAGGTGGCCCCGCTGGCGCGGAAGATGCCATCGTAGGCCATGCCGTTCATGATGCCGCACATGGCATGCTCACGGATGCCGAAGTGGAGGTTGCGTCCAGTGCGGTTCTCGCGGTTGAAATCCCCGCCGTCCTTGATGTAATTGAGCGTGGAACCGTGAAGGTCGGCGCTTCCGCTTGTCACGAGGGGCATGGCGGCGGCGACGTGCTGAAGGATGTCGCTGCCGGCTTTGCGGGTGGCGATGCTGGAAGCGGGATCAAAGGCGGGAATAGCCTTGAGGAGATCTGGAACTTTTCCGGCGACGGCATCATCGAGTTCGCTGGCGAGTTCGGCATTCGCTGCGCGCCAAGCTTGGAAATTTTTCTGCCACTCGGCATGGGCGGTGACGAGGGACTTTTTGCGAGCCTCGAAGTAAGACTTGGTTTCGGGAGCGACGAAGAACGTTTCATCAGGAAGTCCCATGGACTTGCGGGCCTCGGTGACAAATTTCACTCCAGCTTCGCCGTGGGCTTTGTTGGTGCCGCAGACTTCAGGAATTCCTTTTCCGATGATTGTCTTGGCGATGATGAATTGGGGTTTCCCAGACTTTGAGGCCTTGGCCTTCTCAATGGCACCAGCGATGGCGTGGAGATCGTGGCCGTCGATTTGATGGACTTCCCAACCGTAAGCGGCGTAGCGCGCGGCGGTGTCCTCGCTCTGCGAAACAGGGCCCATGGCGTCGAGGGTGACGTTGTTGGCATCGTAGATGAGAACAAGATTGTCCAACCCAAGGTGCCCCGCGAGCGCGCTGGCTTCTTGGGCAACGCCTTCCTGTAGGCATCCGTCACCAGCGAGCACAAAAACATGGTGATCAAAAATCGTGTGGGTTGGGGTGTTGAACCGGCCCTCGCACATTTTAGCCGAAATCGCGTAGCCAACGGCATTCGAGACACCTTGGCCGAGCGGCCCAGTGGTAGCCTCGACGCCGGGGGTCTCATGGAACTCCGGGTGGCCGGGGGTGATGCTGTGAAGGACGCGGAAGTTTTTTACGTCTTCTAAAGAAACAGCGAAGCCCGAGAGGTGGAGCCAGCTGTAGAGGAACATGCTGCCGTGACCGGCCGAGAGGATGAAGCGGTCGCGGTTCAGCCATCGCGGTTCATCGGGATGGAAACTCATGGCGCTGCCATAAAGAACGGCACCAATATCGGCGGCGCCGAGTGGTAGGCCGAGGTGGCCGGATTTGCACTTAGTGATGGCGTCCATGGCAAGCCCGCGAGCGTCGCGTGCAGCCAGTTCAAGCGAGGTGGTATCAAGATTCATAGGAATAAACGTATTTGGAAAGACCGCCAGCAAAGCGTCTAGAAGGGCTATTGGCAAGCGGCAATCCGCTTTTGGGTTGGCCGGAGGAGAGGATTAATCCTCGTCTTCTTCCTCGGCGCCCTTTTTGTAAGTGAGGCCTCGGAGTTTGCCCTCGATAAAGGCATCGATATCGCCATCCATCACGGCCTGGATGTCGCCGGTTTTCACGCCGGTGCGAAGATCTTTGACCATTTGGTAGGGCTGGAAGACATAGCTGCGGATTTGGTTGCCCCAAGCCACATCGCCCTTTTCTCCGTATTGGCGGTCCACCTCGGCGCGTTTTTTGTCGCTTTCGATTTGGAAAAGCTTCGCTTTGAGCAACTGGAGGGCGAGTTCGCGATTGCGTCCCTGACTGCGTTCCGCTTGGCAAGCCACGACGATGCCCGAAGGAATGTGAGTCAGGCGGCAGGCGGTCTCAACCTTGTTCACGTTTTGGCCTCCCTTGCCGCCCGCACGGAAGGTGTCGAGCTTGATGTCGGCTTCGTTGACTTCCACTGGCACGTCTTCGATTTCCGGAATCACGTCCATGCTGGCAAACGAGGTGTGGCGGCGCTTGTTTGAGTCGAATGGCGAAATGCGAACCAAGCGGTGGACGCCACGCTCTGTCTGAAGGTAGCCGTAGGCGTTTTCGCCTGTGACCCGCAAGGTCGCAGATTTGATGCCGGCTTCTTCACCGAGTTGGATATCCGTGATGCTGTATTGGATGTCGTGGCGTTCCATCCAGCGCTGATACATTCGCAGGAGCATATCCGCCCAGTCGCAAGATTCCGTTCCACCCGCGCCGGCATTGATTGTCATGAAGGCGGGGCAGTTGTCGTAATCCCCCGAGAGCAGCGACGCGATCTCGAATTTATCGAGATCTTTTTGGATCGAAGAAAATTCTCCCATCACTTCAGCGACCGCGGCGGCTTGATTTTCCGGAGCTTCTTCAGCGGCGAGTTCCTTCAGGATATCGAGATCGGCGACTCGAGATTCGAGAGTTTGGAGTGGGTTGATTTTTCCACGCAGGGAGGAAACTTCAGCGACTTCGCGTTGGGCGCGTTCGCGGTTGTCCCAGAATCCAGGATCGGCCATGCGGGCCTCGATTTCCGCTAAGCGGCGAGTGAGTGTGGGTAAGTCAAAGAAACCTCCGCAACGAGGCCAGTCTGGCTTTGGTCGCGGAGGTATCGAGTGTCTGCAGTTCGTCGATCATAAAAGGGGCCTAAACTATCAGCCTGGATAGCGGCGGCAAATGAAATCAGGGGTTCGCCGGTTTGGCGGTGATAGCGGCTGGTGTCGGGCCGGGGGAGTCGAGGCGGTAAATGGTCTCGCCTTCCTTCATGACGCCAATTTTATCGCGGGCGATGGCTTCAACGTATTCCGGGTCGTTTTTTAGGAGATCGACTTCACGACTGCGCTGTTTACGGAGCAGTTCCTCGGCGGAGAGTTTGGATTTCTCTGTGGCCAGTTGGCTCGAGAGGTCTTTTTTACGCGTCCACTCTGGGTAGAATGCCATCATCAAGAAAGCCAACGCGCCCATCACGATGAGGAGGCTGATGAGGCGGTTCGCCATGCTCCAGACTTCGGGATTGCGGCGGCGTTTGGAACTGAGTTGTTGCACGAATGTATGCCTACTCGATGCGCCACGAAATGCAAACCCCTCTTCATTTGGAATGCGGGGCATCGGGACTCAGTCCAGGTTGTGAAATGGTCTCGTTATGGGCAAAGAATCAGCAAATGCATCCCAAGCTTGCTCCCGCCAGCGCTATCGGTAGATTATGAGTTATGTTTTTTAGTTGCTGTACAAGGAGTCTCATTCTAAAGCGTCCTATTTTTTAATGGTCATGGAAGCTTTGAAAAACTCGATTATGAATCCTCTCGAGGAGCGGATTTTGTACAAATTCCGCAACGGGCTTCTTCTTGCAGAGGCGCTCACGCATCCGAGTATTTCTCTCGAACGGAAAAACTATCCTTTTGATAATCAGCGTCTCGAATTTTTGGGTGATTCCGTGATCCAGGTTTCCGTGACCGAGCATCTTTTCCGTATGTTTCCCGATTTTGGCGAGGGTCAGCTCACCAAGCTCCGCACACGCATCGTCTCACGCACAGCGCTGCGCAATCGCGCGGCCAAGCTGGATCTCGGATCCTACATCATGATGGGTCGCGGAGAGGAAGCCAGCGGGGGGCGCGAAAGAGCCTCCACTCTTGCGGATGTCTTCGAGTCCCTTGTTGGCGCGATCTACCTTGATGGCGGTTTCGATGCCGCGCGTATTTTTATCCTACGTCAGATGGAGGAGGTTTTCACGGAGATCGCCAACCAACCCGAAGAGATCAATCCCAAGGGGTTTTTGCAGGAAATCTTGCAGGCGATCGAGCCGGCCGCTCCGGAATATCAGATCCTTTCGCAAAGCGGTCCGGAACATTCGAAAAACTTCATTTGCAGTGTGGTTTGGAATGGTCGGGAACTCGGACGCGGATGCGGATCGAGTAAAAAGGAAGCGCAAGTCGCCGCCGCCCAAGTCGCGCTCAGCGAGCGCCATTGGGAAAAATCCGATAAAGTGCCGCCGCCATTGCTGAATCTCCAAAACTAATGATCTATTCCCTTTCTTTACAGTCCGTCGGTATCGCTGTCGGTGTGATTTTGCTGCTCGGTCATGCGGCGGCATGGGTTGGAACCTCCTCAGCGATGGCCTTTGCGAAAAGCTTTCCGCGCTCCCGGTTAGCGGCGACCCTTTTGTTGATAGCGGCGGCGGTGTGGGCCTTTCTTCTCGTTCAAGAAGTCGATTTGGGGGAATTTTCGAAGCTTCGTCAAATTATGCTCATTGGCATCGTGGCCGGCGCGATTCTTACGTGGCTTTACGTGGAAGAATTTCTGGCAGCGAGGGCGCTTGGAATGCTCCTGCTGTTGGCCGCCGAGGTGTTGCTTGAGTCCGCCGTTCTGCGCACGGAGACGAGTCGATTGCTGCTGGTGACGTTGGCCTACGGGTGGGTGTTGGCGGGCCTGTTCATGGTTGGAATGCCCTACCTTGTGCGCGATGCGATCAAGGTGGTCACAGCTTCGACGACACGTTGGAAGTTAGCCTGCCTTGGTGGCGTCGGTTACGGTGTGACGCTACTGGTGTGTGCGATTCTTTTCTGGTAGCCGATTTTTAGGCGCCGATGGTTTCTTGAAGCAATCCGGCAATGCGATCGGCATGCTGATCGATCACATCTTGTTCCCGACCTTCCAGAAGGAGGCGGATTTTTGGCTCTGTGCCGGAGTAGCGAAGAAGGACGCGGCCTTTGCCTTTCAGGGTCGATTCGGCTTCGTTGAGAAGGGTCTGTAAACCCGAGATGGTCTCCAAGGCCGGCTTGTCCTTCACGCGAAGGTTGCGCTGGGCTTGAGGGTATTTTTTCAGGACTTTTTTGAGTTCGCTGAGAGGTTGACCGGTCTCAATCATCACGCGGAGGATCTGAAGCGCGCTGACAATGCCGTCTCCTGTGGTTGCGAAGTCACCGAAGATCATGTGGCCGCTCTGCTCGCCACCGACATTGTATCCTTCGCGAAGCATGGCCTCGATCACGTAGCGGTCGCCAACTTTGGTGCGAAGCACGCGGCCACCATGGGCTTCAAGCGTCTCATCGAGGCCGAAGTTGCTCATCACAGTAGCGACGAGCGTATTTCCATTCAGGCATCCGCGTTTCAGGTAGTCGACTGCGGCGATGGCCATGATTTCGTCGCCATCGACGAGTTCCCCATTCTCATCACAAAGCAACATGCGGTCGGCGTCGCCGTCGTGCGTGATGCCGATCTGGGCCTTACATTCCTGGGTGAAGCGCTGGATGTGCTCGGGATGCGTGCTCCCGCAATGGGTGTTAATGTTAGTGCCGGTCGGGTGGTTGTTGTGAACGATCAGGTCGGCTCCAAGCTCACGAAGAATGCAGGGACTGGATTTGTAGGCGGCGCCGTTGGCGCAATCTAACGCGACGCGAAGGGATTCGAGCGTGAAGCCGCGCGGGAAGCTTTGCTTCGCAAATTCCACGTAGCGCCCCAAGGCATCATCGATGCGGTGCGCCTTGCCGATCTTGGTCGCGGTGGGGCGGATTGTCTCGATCTCGCCGCTGAAGACGAGATTTTCGATCCGAGCTTCGATTTCATCATCCAGCTTATACCCATCGTGACGGAAAAATTTGATGCCGTTGTCCTCGTAGGGATTGTGTGACGCGGAGAGGACGATGCCGGCGTCGGCTCGCAGGGAACGTGTGATGTAGGCGACGCCCGGCGTCGGAAGCGGGCCGATGAGAAGGGCATCGCAACCGAGCGAGGTCAGTCCCGCGACCATCGCGTGCTCGAGCATGTATCCGGAGAGTCGGGTATCTTTGCCGATGACAATTTTCAAGCGCCCGCTGCGGGCGTGAGCGCGAGTCTCAGCGAAGACATGGGCTGCGGCGCGACCGAGCTTGAGTGCGGTCTCGGCTGTGACGGGTTCGATATTGGCGACGCCGCGAACGCCGTCAGTTCCAAAAAGCTTTTTTTGATTCATGTCTATTTAAAAGGAATTTTGGGTACCTCATTGCTGGTGATGCCAGCAGCCGGACCGCGACCAAAATCATATCGATCGGGTGTCCGAGCGACGTTCTGCTTGATGAGATACCAGAGTGCTAGGGCCAGAATCAGGCTCGAGAGTTTGGCCTTCCAGTTGTTCAGGATGATCGCTTTCATATTTTTCATGGAGCAGAAGCTTGCTCAGGCGCTGGCGGAATTTTTCCACACTGAGATTTCGTTCAATGATCCCGCCGTGACAAATCGAAACTTGGCCGGTTTCCTCGGACACAATGAGCATGACGGCATCCGACTCCTCGCTCAGGCCCAGACCCGCTCTGTGACGCAGGCCGAGGTTGCGATCCAGGTCTTCGCGTTGGGTGAGGGGAAAAATGCAGGCGGCGGCCACGATGCGGTCGCCGCTGACGACAACGCCACCATCGTGCAGAACCGTCTTGGGGTGAAAGATGGTCAAGGCGAGTTCTTTTGAGAATTCCGCATCCAGAGAAACGCCGGTCTCAATGACGGTCTTGAGATGGATGTCGCGCTCGATGGCGATGAGGGCACCGAATCCCTTGCTTGCCAATTCAAAAACGGCATCGGTGATGTCCTCGATGGTTTCCCTTTCCTCAAAGGAAGAGGAGAAAAAGCGATGACTGCCCAATTCCGTGAGGGCGCGCCGCAACTCGGGTTGGAATATCACGACCAGCGCGATGGCCAGAAAGACCGAAATGCTCCGCAGTAGCCAACTGATCACCTCCAGATTGAGGATTTGAGAGACGAGCGTGAGGGTCAGAAATACCAAGGCTAGGCCGATCAGGATCCGCGCCCCGTGGGTACCTCGGAGATACGTGTAGATGTAGTAAATGACCACAGCCAGAATTCCCACCTCTACGGCGGACGTCCATTGCTGGCGCAAAAATAGGGTGGATTGCTCAAACATGATTTAGGATGGCCTCCGTCATGCGCAGGGCATCGTGGTGGGGTTTCACATCGTGAACGCGAAAGATTTTTGCTCCTCGCTCGCGGCAGAGGGAGGTAGTCGCCACGCCAGGCCAGAATCGGTCGTCCATCGCTGACGAACCCGCTAACCAGCCTAGAAACGACTTGCGGGAAGCACCGACGAGGATCGGGTGTCCGGTTTTTGCAAATGAACCGATCTCTACGAGCAACTGGCGATTGTGCTCAGGTGTTTTTCCAAAACCAATTCCTGGGTCGAGGGCGATGCTCATGGGATCGATGCCAGAGGATAAAGCGAGAGCGACGGACTGTCGAAAAAAATCCCCGATTTCGCTCATGATATCCTGATAGGCGGGGGCATCCTGCATCGTGCGGGGCGTCCCTTTCATGTGCATAATGATGACGCCGGCTCCGGATTGAGAAACGACGCTCGGCATATTCTCATCTCCACGCAGGCCGGTGATGTCATTGATAATGTCCGCACCCGCATCCATGGCGGCCTGAGCGACGGCAGCCTTGTTGGTATCAATCGAAATCAAGGCCTTCGTCTCCTGGCGCAGTCTCTGGATCACGGGGATCACACGTTGGATTTCCTCTTCGAGTGGGACGCTGTGGGAGCCGGGCCGGGTGGATTCGCCGCCGATATCGAGGATATCCGCCCCTTCCTCAACAAGCTTTAATCCCTGTTTGCATGCAGCGAGGGGATCAAGAAAAGATCCCCCATCCGAGAAGGAATCTGGGGTGACGTTGACGATCCCCATCAGCAGCGCGCGGTGCGTGATATCGAGCGACTGACCCCGAACCTTCCAAATCACTTTTTAAGTCGGATGGATGCCGAGCGACCATGGGCGTCGAGTCCCTCGATGGAGCTGAAGGTCTCGAGGAATGGCAGCGAGGCGCGCAGCGAGTCTTCGTCATACATCACCACGCTCGTGCGACGTTGGAATTGATCCACCGTGAGTCCTGCGAAAGATTTTCCAGCCCCGCCGGTCGGTAGTTCGTGGCTCGGACCAGCGAGGAAATCGCCTGCGACAACAGGTGAGAGACCGCCGAGGAAAATGGCTCCCGAAGTGTGAAGGGAGAGGGAGACCTCGCCGGGAAACTCGGTCGCGATCGAGACGTGCTCGGCGGCATAATCGTTGGCGACTTGGATGGCGGCATCCATGTCCTTGACGAGGATGAGGAGCGTGTTTTTGAGGGCCTTGGCGAGTTCTGAGGGGCGCTTCGAGAGCTTGGATTGACGCTCAATGGCCTTAGCTGTGCCAGTCAGAATTTTTTCAGAATCGGTGACCAAGATCGCTTGGCTCCCGTGGCCGTGTTCGGCTTGGGCGAGTAGGTCGGCCGCGATCCAGTCGGGCTTGGCTTTTTTGTCCGCGATCACGAGCACTTCACTCGGGCCCGGAAGGAGGTCGATGGCGACCGCTCCCAAAACCTGGCGCTTGGCTTCGACGACATAGGAGTTTCCCGGACCGAAAATCTTTTGGACCCGGCGGATGGTTGGGGTTCCGTAGGCCATTGCAGCAACAGCCTGAGCGCCGCCCACACGGTAGATCTCAGTGGCGCCGCAAAGACTGAGGGCTGCGAGAAGGGCGGGGTGGACTTTGCCGTCCGGACCGGATGGAGTCGTGGCGACGATCTCGTCTACGCCAGCGGTGGCGGCCAACGTGCACGTCATGACCGCGGTCGAAACGAGTGGGGCTGTGCCGCCGGGAATGTAAATGCCAACGCGGCGGAAGGGTTCATGACGCTCACCGACGATGGCACCCTGCCGGTTTTTCATGAACCAACTTTTTTTCAGGCTCCGTTTTGCAAAGGCTTTTACATTCGCTTTGGCTGCTTGAATCGCTTTCGCCGTCTCGGCGGGGAGTTCGGCCAAGGCGGAGGCGACTTCCTGAGGCGTCACAGGAATCCCACGGGCTTCCAAATCGGGGCCGCCGAATTTTTTTGTATAACGCAGGAGTGCGGCATCGCCCTCTTTGGCAACGGCAGAGAGGATTTCTTCGACGGATCCCTTGACGGCGGGATCAGATGCAAACCGGCGATTTAAATCTAGCAACCTGCGCTGGTAGCCCTTGTCACTCGGTCGGAGAATTTGCATCAGGGATTATTTGACGTAGGCCACGATGAAGGCGGCGATGAAGATATTCACCAGCGCCAACTCAAAGAAGAAATACCAGCCCAGTTTCATGAGTTGGTCATAACGGAAGCGCGGGAGAGTCCAGCGCACCCAGATGAATAGCACCAAAAGCGCGACCACCTTGGCGAAGAAGACGCCGATGTTCATGAGGCCAAATAGCACGCCGGGAATACCTGGAAAGGATCCGTCCGGCAGAAGCGGGAGACTCCAGCCACCGAGGAAAAGCGTCACGATCACACCGGAACCGGCGATCATCGCGGCGTATTCGCCAAGGAAAAATAGCGCAAATCCCATTCCGGAATATTCCGTGTGGTAGCCGCCGACGAGTTCCTGCTCGGCCTCGGGAAGATCGAACGGAAGGCGATTGGTCTCCGCGAACATCGCGATGAGGAAAATCACGAAAGAAATCAGCATGGGGATCCAGAGAAGAACCCTCTGAAGCGAAAATCCGGCAACGAATGAACCAAGGATGCCTTGGACGTCTGCGGAGAGAATCATTTCCCAACTCAGACCCTTGGCCCAGAAGGGGGCGATCATCCAGCCGTTCTCACGTTGCCAAAGCACGATGTCGGGCATGCTCAGTGTGCCGCAGACCATGAAGACCGGGATCACCGAGAGACCGAGTGCCAGTTCGTAGGAGATCATCTGCGAGCTCGAGCGGATGCCGCCGAGGAAGGGGTATTTCGAGTTCGAGGCCCAGCCGGCCAGCACGATGCCATAGACCCCAAGCGAGGAAACGGCGAAAACGTAAAGAACGCCCACGTTGATATTGGCGATCACCATCGGAACTCCAAATAAAGAACTTCCGAAGGGCAGCACCGCCAATACGAGGATCGCTGGGACCATCGCGAGCTTCGGCGCGATGTAAAAATAAAATTTGTTTACGTCATTCGGGATGAAGTTTTCCTTGAGTAGAAGCTTGAGAGCGTCGGCAATCGGTTGGCCAAGTCCGAAAATCCGGAACTTGGTGAGCGGGATGCCGGTTCGGTTAGGTCCCACGCGGTCTTGAACCCAGGCGCAGATTTTGCGTTCGGCGTAAACTGTGTAAGAAACGAGACCTAGGATCACGCCTAGGAGTCCGAGGGTCTTTGCCAACGAGGTCCACACCAAAAAAACCTCCGGTTGCATGAGCGCGGTAAGGATGTTCATAAAAAACGAATCGTGATTAAAGCGGACACAGCCCGTGTGTCGAGTCGCAAGCTGGAGAAAAGTCGGTTTTTATGGGTTCGGGGTTTTTGTGAACCGGCCTTCGTTATCCACATGAGCGGTGGCAACAGACTGGGCTTCATCGGCTAATTTCTTCAATTTGGCGACTTGGGCTTCGGTCGGAGTCCCCCCTTGGGTCTCGATAATCACGAGGCGGATTTTTTTGATTCCCTCCACGAGGGCGGTGACCATTTCGGTCTTCTTGAGGTCGGGATTCAAGGTGTCCAAGCGGTCAATAAAGTAGTCAATGACATCGGCCTTCGCGAGAATATTGGCCTTCGCTGGGCTGTATTTTTCGACGGTGCTGGTGGTTCCGATCTGGAATCCGCGTAGCCAGCCCCCGAGGCTGACCATGTGCGCCATTTCCTCGTCGCGGAGCTCCATCATGGTATTTTCGACGTCCTCTTGGGTGCGGACCAACTCCTGGCGCATCCCGATCCAATCTCCCTTGTCGCTCAAATCCAGCAGG
>CAMBAQ010000042.1 GCA_945863785.1 Chthoniobacter flavus | reverse complement strand
CTCTCGGCCACCAGCAAAGTCGTGGCGAACGATCCCTACGAGCTTCGCATCGTCGTTCCATCGGCAGAGAAATCCTGGCGCGCTAACACCGTGAAAGTTTCCGCCGAGGATTCCGCCGCGGGTGTGAAAGCCGAAATCAAGCAGGATAGCCCCCGCATTCGCGCGAACATTACGAGCCCCGTGAGCCGCGATGTGAAATGGACGTTCGCTTTCGAGCGAGGCCAAGCCATCGACATCCTCCCGCCGCCGGTGGCCAACCTGAAGGCCAATGTGGAATACAACCTCATTACGCTCAGTTGGACCGACAGCGGTGCTGCCGCCTGCCGAGTTACTCGCAGTGATGGTGAAGTCAGTACGGAAAACACAGCGATGTTCACCGACACCAAATTCCCGCGCGAGAAACCTCTCACCTATAAAATTGAAGCCATTGGCGGCGACGGCAAAGCTGCCGCTGCCGTCTCCATCGAAGTGACTCCGGAGACCACTCTCAAGGCACCGCCAATCCCTCCGCTGCCGACTGTGTATTTGGACGCGACCAACACCAAATTCGTGCTAAACACCGCTGGCCAAGCCCGCTTCGGTCCGAGCTACAACAACAATAAGCTAAGCCTAGAGGGCAAAGCCTATGACAAGGGGATTGGTACGCATACAAAGGCTTTGGCTGTCGCTACCATCCCCAAAGAGGAGCGATCCAGCGTTGTCTTCGAGGTTTACGGCGATGTGTTGGAGATGGGTGAAAAGCCGGTGCTACTCGCGCAGTCGCCTGTATTGACGGCGAAGGGCCTCGGTTCTTGGAACTTCAATGTGGAACTGAACGCCCGCTTCAAGGAAGTGCGCCTCGTCGTCACGGATGCCGGCAACGGAATTGCCTCCGATCACGCCGATTGGGTGAACGCCGAATTCATCACATCTTCCGAGCCCTCAAAATAAATTCAGACTTGAGAAATGCTATTGGCTCCGGAGTTTGAGGGGGCGATGGCACAATCATTTTCATGCGGCCCCTCCGAAAGGGGGGGCTGCATTGTAATTGTTGCCCCGAGCATCTTGTTGTCATTTCAGGGTGGGTAATGTCTAAAAAATATGAGCGCCAATGATTTAAAATTTATCCCCAAACAGCTTTCGAACTGAGTGGGGGTTCGTTTTTTTCTATTCGAAAAAAAAGGTTGACGCCCTTTATTCTATCTATTGAGATAAGGTCTCAGTATCAATATATATGAATCTACAAAAGACAACTTGCGCTATTTTGCTAGGGATTTCACTTTTAGGTGATGTTGCCACCGCCGGAGACCGGAGGTTCACTTACGTTTACGAGACAACGACGGGGGCGAAGGGGGAGATCGAGGTGGAAAACTTTGCGACGTGGAAAACGCGGCGCGAAGGCAGCGGACGGGTAAACGAATTTGATTTTCGCCATGAAATAGAATACGGCGTCACGGACCGACTGCAGGCTGGGATTTATGTGGCCGACTGGAAGGTCGCCGACGGACAGGCTATCTACAAAGACACGGCGGTGGAGTTGATTTACAATATGACGAATCCGGTCACCGATCTTTTAGGGTCGGCACTTTATGGGGAAGTGAAACTCGGCGACCAATTGTTCAAGTTGGAAGGGAAGCTTCTTCTGCAGAAAAACTTTGGTCCCATCGTATTGGCCTACAATGCGGGGATCGAAGCGGAGTGGGAGGGGGCGCGATTTGGCAACTACGACGAACGCAGTGGGGAGTTCATGGAAAGCTTCGGCGTGAGTTATCAATTTTCGCCGCATTTCCTCTTGGGTGGAGAGTTTTTGCACGAACTCGGTTTCGATGAGTGGCAGGAAGCAGGCGACCCGGTGATCTATGCCGGTCCAAACGCTTCATTCCGGTTCGATCGTTATTTTGTGACGACCACGGCGATGGTGCAAGTGACGGCCGTCACGGATGAGGCGGACTTTCAATGGCGCGCCATTTTTGGAATGCATTTTTGAGAAACGAGGCTACGTGCATAAATCCCAACTGACATTGGCAGGGATGGTGTTGCTCCTTGCAGGTAGCGCCAGCTTCCAAGCTGGCGCGCCAGCGATCACTCCAGAAATGACAAAAGTGGCCATGAGTGCGGGAGATTCGTTTGAAAAACTGGAAAAGGGTCGCCGCTTGCTCGCGACGCGGTGCACGACGTGTCATGCATTAGAGCCGGTAGCGAAGTATACCATTCAAGAATGGCGCGAGATTGTGTGCGACATGGCCGATCGCTCTGGATTGAAAGAGGAGGAGCAGCAGGAAATTCAGGCGTATCTCAATGCCGCCCGACAAGCATTGTAAGCGATTACTGATAGGTATTAGACCGAATTAAGCAGAACGAAACGCAACCGACCAAATGAAGATAAATTGCCGAAGGCAACTCCGAAGGAGTGAGTGCAGTCAGTCGAGTGGCACAACAGGGAAGGCTGGGAGCCTTTGAGGAAGGCCAATCCTAGCTTGGCGCGCAGGGCGAGGGAGTCAAAAAACAGAGGGCTAGATATTTTCACTTCAAAGATCGTCCCGTTCTCTGCTTTGTGTAATACCATCTCTTTGAGATAACTCGACTAATAACTTTTCGCAGGGATTGAGTTCGGGGCTGCATGGTGGAAGGGGCACAATATGGACGCTTTCAGGTAAACGTTCGCCACCCTCCCTAAGATGGAAGCCGGCTTGGTCAGCAATCACAACATGATGCGCCTCCGGATCGCTTGAGCGAAGGTGTTCAAGGAAGAGTTGATTGCAATCCAAGTTCACCATCGGCAAATGCAAAAACTCAGCGCGGCCTTCAACAACCTCCAGCGCCCCATAAAGGTAGTCCCACGCGTAGCGTGTCTACCGACGAACCTCGGGACGAACCCCTTTACTGTTCCACAGCCGACGCATCTCCGTATGCAAACCGAATCGCGCTTCATCCATGACTCACACTCTCACTCGGCTTCCCTGTGGTTACTGGAAGCGTCTCCAGTTTCGCTCGATACCACGCTCTCTCTGGAGGCAAATGCGGGCCGCTTCTGCCGTGGCCCATTGACCGCTTTCAACTCCAGCTTTGAGTTCATTGACCACGGCCTCAGGAACGCCTCTCAATTCCAATCCTTTCGGGCCCGGCTTCACTCGTTCCAGCAAGGCATCAAATCCTCCTTCACGAAAAGACTTCGCCCATTCAAAAAATGTCGCTCATGATACTCCACAAATATCAGCGATATCGTGTGAAGCTCGCTGAATGCGGGCGAGGAGAAAATTATCTGACGATAGGAACGCCCTTGAGCAAGAGACTCTCGACAAAACCAGTGTGGTAAGCGCCACGGCGGAAGTCGGAATTTTGCATGATGGCCTGCTGGAAGGGGATCGTGGTCTTGATGCCGGTGATCATGTATTCGCCCAATGCCCGAGACATGCGATTGATGCACGCGGTGCGGTTCGAGGCGGTGGCGATGACCTTGGCGATCATGGAATCGTAGTTCGACGGGATCGGGTAACCGGCGTAGGCGTGGGAATCGATGCGAATGCCTCGTCCACCGGGGGCATAGTAAAGATCGATATTGCCGGGGCAGGGTTGGAAATTTCTTTCGGGATCCTCAGCATTGATGCGGCACTCGATGGCATGTCCACGCGGTTGGGCGTTGATGACATGGGCGCTGAGATGTTCACCGGCGGCGATTTGGATCTGGTGCTTCACGAGGTCGCATCCGTAGACCTCTTCGGTGATCGGGTGTTCGACCTGGATGCGTGTGTTCATTTCCATGAAGTAGAAATTCCCGTCGTCGTCGACGAGATACTCGATGGTACCGGCATTCTGGTATCCGACGCTTTCGCAGAGCTTGATCGAGGCATCGCCCATCTTTTTGCGAAGCTCGGGGGTCATGAGCGGGGATGGGCATTCCTCCACGATCTTCTGGTTGCGGCGCTGCAGCGAGCAGTCGCGCTCTCCGAGATGCACGACGCGGCCGTGCTGATCGCCGAAGACCTGGAACTCAATGTGGTGGGGATTGACGATGAACTTCTCGATGTAAACAGCACCGTTGCCAAAAGCTTTTTCGGCCTCCATGCGAGCGGCGTGATAACCTTGAACGAGGCTGCCCTCGTTGCTGGCAATGCGCATGCCGCGTCCACCACCACCGGCGACGGCTTTGATCATCACGGGATAACCGATCTTACGGGCCACACGGAGGGCCTCGGCTTCGTCCGCGATGATGCCATCGCTACCGGGAGAAATGGGAACGCCGGCGGCACGAGCGCAGTCACGGGCGGAATTTTTGTCGCCCATCATGCGAATCGCTTGGGCTGTCGGGCCGATGAACTTGATATTGCACGAGGCGCAGACATCGGCGAAGTGGGCGTTCTCTGCTAAAAATCCATATCCAGGGTGGATGGCATCGACATCGGAGATTTCGGCGGCGCTAATGATGCGGTCGATCTTCAGATAGCTATCCGAACTGGCAGCCGGGCCGATACAAATAGCCTCGTCCGCGAGTTGGACATGGAGGCTGTGGATATCGGGCTCGGAGTAGATGGCTACGGACTGGACACCCAGTTCCTTACAAGCCCGGATGATGCGAAGTGCGATCTCGCCGCGATTGGCGATCAGGATTTTTTTGAACATGGGAGTTGATCGACTGCGTTATTTCAAACGGAAGAGGGCCTGGCCGAATTGCACCGGCTTGCCATTCTCGGCACAAATCTCGGTGACTGTGCCAGAGACTTCGGCCTTCACTTCATTCATCACCTTCATCGCCTCGATGATGCATACAACGGTGTCCGGGGTGATTTCCTGGCCGACCGAGATAAAAGCGGGAGACTCGGGTGACGGCGAACCGTAAAATGTACCAACCATCGGAGATTTGACCTCGATGCCGGTCGCGGCAGGGGCAGCAACTGCGGCAGGCGCGGCCTCTGTGATGCTCAACGGCTGGGCCGCCGGCTCACTCCACTGAACAAGCGGTTGCGTACTGATGTATTGGGGCGAACCCGGTGCACCAGAGGTCTTGAGGGTGATCTTGAAACCTTCCTTTTCCATTTTGAAAACGGCGACGCCGTTTTTCTTCATGAGGTCGATGAGTGAGCGAATTTCTTTGATGTCCACGGTAGGTAGGGTGTTTGACTGAGATCCTAGAATGCCATGCCGAATCGGAAAGGGTCAAGTCATTGAAATCCCCGAAATCAAAAAGCCGACGGTTTTTTTGGGTGTGACCGGGTGGGGCGCCCGTGGTAATGGAAGGATCTAGAATGTTTCGTATTGCTCTCAAAATGCTTTTCCGTGATCGCGCTAAATACGCGATGCTGGTCTGCGGGCTGGCCTTTTGCTCGCTGCTGATGTGCCAGCAGTCGTCGGTTTTTTGTGGGCTGATGACTTGGACGACGGCGACCGTGCGGAATATCGGGGCCCCCGTATGGGTTGTGGATGCTAAGGTCGAGCAGGCGAACGAGATTATTCCGATGCGCCAGATCGAGGTCGATCGCGTGAGGGGAATCCCCGGCGTGGCATGGGCGGTCCCACTCTACATCGGGATTGAGCAGGCGCGCCTCACAGACGGATCCTTTCAAAATATCCAACTCGTCGGCCTCGATACCGGCACTCTGACGGGGCGGCCGATGGACATGCGGGCCGGCCGCATCGAAGATCTTCGCCTGCCCAATGCCGTTGTGGTCGATCAAGTCGCCGTAGAAAAATTTCGCCGCAAGGGGATAAAGATCGAGCTTGGGACGACTTTTGAAATCAATGACAAGGAAGCGCGCGTGGTCGGGATATGCCATGTGAGCCGTAGCTTCCTCGGCCAACCGTATGTCTATACGACCTTTGATCGGGCGATGGAATACGCGAAACCCTCCCGCAAAATGCTCGGCTATGTCCTCACGGCGCCAATACCAGGGGTCTCGAATGAAGAGCTGGCCAAGCGGATCAGCTCCCTCCCCGGCCTGCGGGCCATAGCCAAGGACCAGTTTTTTTGGGATACGATCCGCTGGTATATTAGAAATACAGGCATCCCCATCTCCTTCGGCACGGTGGTGATCCTTGGCGTGATCGTGGGCATAGCCATTGCAGGCCAGACATTTTACCTATTTGTTCACGATAACTTGCGGTTTCTTGCGGCCTTCAAAGCCATGGGGGCACCGAACTCCACACTCGCGGGCATGGTGCTCCTGCAGGCATTTTCTGTTGGTTTCATTGGCTACGGCATCGGGGTGGGCCTCGCGAGTTGGTTTGGCAATACGGTACTCGCGAAGGAACAACCTCCCTTCTTCATGCCCTGGCAGGTGCCGGTTTTTGTCGCGGGGGTTATTGTTTTTATCTGCGCGTTCTCGGCCTTGATTGGGCTCACGAAGGTGATGCGCTTGGAACCGGCGGTGGTCTTCCGATGAGCACGCCATCCCCGATCGCCGTGAAGGTCGAGAACGTAGTGAAGAGTTTCGCTAATGGAGACTCGCGCACCTTCGCCCTCAAGGGAGCGAGCCTCGAGGCGCGCTTCGGTGAACTTCTTATGATCGTCGGACCATCCGGTTGCGGAAAAACCACGCTCCTGAGCGTGATCTGCGGCACGTTGAAATTCGAGGAAGGCGATGTCGCTGTTTTTGGTCAGGAATTGCGCGCGATGCGCAACGGCGACATCACGCGCTTCCGCCGCGAGAATATCGGGTTTATTTTTCAGCAGTTTAATCTCATTCCGACACTTACCGCTGTGGAAAATGTGTCGATCCCTCTCATCTTGAAGGGGGTCTCCACCGCGCAAGCCGAGAAGCACGCTTGTGAAGTGCTGGAAAAAGTCGGCTTAGCCGACAAATACAAATCCTATCCCAGCCAACTCTCCGGAGGTCAGCAGCAACGCGTGGCCATTTCGCGCGCGTTAGTTCACGATCCCCGCCTGATCATCTGTGATGAGCCCACCGCATCGCTCGATTCCACTTCAGGCCATAAGACGCTGGAACTCCTCCAGGAAAGCGCCGTTCGGCCCGACCGCTGCGTGATTATTGTCACTCACGACAGCCGTATTTATGAATTTGCCGACCGCATCGTTCAGATGGACGATGGACGCGTGGTCGGCCAGTTCGACGATCCATCCCAACTTTCCCATGCCTAAACGCCTCTCTTTTTACATCGCCGTCGCCGGTGTTATCGCCGTGACCATGCTCGTCCTTCGCCTGCGTAAAAGCGGTCCGGAATCCACCCCCATCGTTCCGCCACCCCAGTCCCCTTACGCAAATTCCATTGGCGGGCGGGGACTCGTCGAGAGCACAAATGAAAATGTCCGCATCGCGCCAGCCACATCGGGGCTCATCGGCGAGGTGAATGTGCGCGTGGGCGACAAGGTCGCAAAGGGCGACATCCTCTACACGATGGACAACCGCAACGCTCTCTCTGCGATCCATGTGCAAACCGCTCAAGTCGGCGTCATCCAGGCTCAGGTCGCTGAGGCGGAAACCTTGGTCGCCGACCGCAAGGACCAACTCGATCGCAGCACAAAGCTTCGCGAAAAAAATGTTTCGAGTGAAGACGAGACGAAGCGAAACCTTTTTGCGTGGCAGGCCTCCCAGCGCCAACTCGATCGCGCGCAAGCCGACCTCGTCCTTGCTCAAGCGCGCCTCGCTGATGCCCAAGTGCAACTAGACCTCCTCACGATCCGTTCTCCGCGCGACGGCACCGTCCTGCAGGTGAATATCCGTTCTGGCGAATACACGATGGTGAATGCAGCCGAGACTTCCATTTTGCTTGGAGACATTTCTCAACTCCAACTGCGCGTGGATGTCGATGAATCCGATGCTCCCCGTGTGCGGGCGGGCTGTACGGCAGTGGCTTTTCTGAAAGGGTCGCGCGAAAAAGGCATCCCACTCGAGTTCGTACGCATTGATCCCTACATCCTCCCGAAAAAATCTCTCTCCGGCGAAAGCACAGAACGCGTCGATACCCGCGTACTGCAAGTGATTTTCCGATTCAAAAATCCGGATTTTCCGGTTTACGTCGGCCAGCAGATGGACGTCTTCATCGACGGCTGATAAGAAGTCGCTCGTCGACCCACCTAAACCAGCGATCCCCAAGTCGCATTCTCGTCACTTTGGCAGAGCGGGTCTGCGGCATAGCCGGGAAAGTCCGCCTCGGGGGAAAGAAGTCGCACCTCGATGTCGAGTGATCGGAATGTAGCCGGCCCGGTAACCGTCGCTACGGCTGTATCCGCAGCATCCCGACCCACGCCGATACGCACAAATCCGGGCTCGGGCGACAACCTTGTTGCATCATAAACGAGCCAACGCCCCCCCAACCACGCCTCGAAATGCGCGTGGAAATCGGCAGGCCGGAGGCCCCACGAATAGGAACTGCAAAACCGCGCCGGAATGCCCAAGGCCCGGCAAAAAGCGATGGCAAGGTGAGCAAAATCGCGACAGACCCCCGCCCGCTGGGTGGCGGTATCGAACGCGCTCGTTGTGGAGTCCGTGCTCCCCGCGAGATATTCCACGTTGTTGTAAATCCAATTGCAAATACCGCAAACACGGTCGTGCCCGGACTCTAGGTGACCGAAGGTGACTCTCGCCATGCGCACGAGCTTGTCGGATTCACAATACCGACTCGGATAGAGAAAAGGGATCACATGTGCTGGCAAATCGGCCAGCGTGGATTCCCAGACCACCTCGGATTTGCAAAAAACGGGCGCGAGTTCCACCTCAGTCTCATAGCGAACGACAACCTCTCCCGCCTTGGCGGCAAATCGGTGAAATCGCGTCAGTGATCCATGGTCGCGCACTTCGTCGAATGTCGCATTCTGGCTATTCGCAATGTGCTCGCGACAAATCCGCTGTGCCCCACCCGCCGCCGCCGCGATATTCAACAGAAACGTGGACTCACCGAAGACCTCGTAGGTGAGTTGGGATTGAATAAAAAGACGAATGGGGTTGCCCACTCACACACCTTGAGTGAGTTCTTCGAGGAACTCACGCACGAAAGCACACGAAATGCTGGTAGCGCTTTCCAAATCGCAAATTGTTCTTATGTTGGCGGAATGCGTTTTGTTTTTGCCCTTCTTTTTCTCGCCACACTTCACGTCGCCTCCGCTGTTGAGATCGAGGGTGTAAACGTTCCCTCTCGAATTCAAGTCGGCGGGCAGGCCCTTCAACTCAATGGAGCCGGATTGCGCACCGTCGTCCTGCTCATCATTCCGATTAAAGCTTATGTCGCGGGATTCTACGCCCCCGCTCCCCTTCGCTCCGAGGCGGACGTACTGGCCTCTGCTGGACCATTGGGATTTACCTTCACCTTCTTGAAATCCGTGGGGCAGGGTCAGGTCACGAGCGCATGGACGGCCCAGTTCGCAGATAGCAACACTTTCACTTATGCCGGTTTTGAAAAAGACAGGGACGCCTTTATCGCCCTCTTCGGCCCACTCCAGTCCGGCGGCGTCGAGTCGGTCCAGTTGGTCGGCACTGACACGCTTGTCTATGATTCCGGTAAGTTCAAAGGAACGATCAGTGGACGCAATTTCCAGCGTGCTTTTCTGAGCCTCTGGTTCGGATCGACCCCCGTGATGCCCTCGCTCAAAAACGCCCTGCTCGGAACATAAGGCGCGACGGGATCACTTCCCGCTGCGTAGCGAGTGGATGGTAATCTCCGGCGGACAATTCCACCGCGCCGCGACTCCGCATCCGCCTGTCCCTGGCGAGGTATAGCCTTGCATCCCTTCATGGCTCCACCGTCCGACCACAAATCGCCTTGGTACGCGACAGGGCACGACTACTGGGCGGCCACCCGGAAGGCAGATCTGACCTCCATGCGTGTGGCCGCTGAGTTGGAGGTGAAACCCAAGACCGGCAGCTTCGTTGTAAGTTTCTGGACTGTGTGAAAGCAGTATCGAGCAAGCTTCGCTCGGGATGCGTGCGCGCACCTCGGCGAGATCGTGAGTTTGGTAAAAATGCGGATCGTCGATGCCTCCAATCCAGATCGATTGGCCGTTCCGCCGGATCTCGGTCACTTCGTTGAGTAGGATCGGCAAGCCCATCGACTCTAGCTCCGGCACCATCTCCAAGAAATCGTGATTTCCGAGAATGCCCCAGCGCTCAGGCGCGAGAGTTTCAACGATGTGGCGGGTTTCGCGGAGGCATGCGGTATGGTCGCCTCCCATACCATTGCGGAAGTCTCCCGTGATCACCGCGGCATCGTGCGGGGAAGCGCGGATCAGATCCACCACCACGGCGGTGAGCGCAGGGTCGAGGTCACAATGAAGATCGGTAAGTTGAAGCAGCCGGAATCCCTCAAAGGCTTCCGGCAATGCGGGCAAAATCCAGTCTTGGCTGACCACGCGAACATCCAAAAAACTGCGGCGCATAATCTCACGGATCCCGAAGAATTGAAAAAATGCTGACAGCAAGCTGTCGAATGGGATGAGTCGCTCCAAACGAAAGACCCCCTTGCCCTGATGCAAGAAGCGGATGGTTTTATCCGTCTGGCGCTTGAGTCTTTTTGCGAAGAGGGGGGCGCCAAGGCGTCTCTGGAGCAAAGCGATCATCTTTTCGTCGCTCTCCGACGGGGGTTCACTGGGATGTTTCGGCAGGCTTAGATTTCTTCGTGCGTAGCTTTCCGAATGCTTCTGATAGATCTTCCGTATCCCAACGCTTCTCGTAACGCAGCGGATTGAATACACCCGTCTTTCCATCCTTTTGCCAATACACCTCGGCCGTCCGCTGCCAGTCACAGGACTCTTCTTCGGCATAGAGGGTTCCGTCCTTCAAGCGGGCGCGGATTTCGGCGCGCAATTCCTTCGACGTTGCCGTCGCGGACGAAGCGAGGTGGAGCGGGCGAAGGCGGATTTGGTTCTGGTCCCGCATTTCTGGGTGCATAAAAACAAAGGCTCCCAGAGGCACTTTCGAGGAAGCGCGGAGGCTGTGCAGTGTTAGGAATGTCGAATCTTCCACCTTTGATGCCCAAGCCTCGAAATCATACTCCGTATTTGCGCCCTTCTCCGAAAGGGTGACTTGAATTCGATACAGATCGTTGCCGACTGGGGTGACGAGGGCGCGCGAAGTGCCGCCGTTTTTTTCCGTTCGCTGCCACTCGCCAAGGAACCATGTGTTCAGCGATTCCGATGGCCCCGAGGTGAGCGGCTTCTCAAAAAAGCACCCGCCCAAGAACAAGGGAGCCAGCAGAAGGAGCAAACGCAGGAAAAAACTCATGCCTTGCGCTATATCCGAGTTCCGTCGGGAATGACACTGTTTTTCGGTACGACCACGATGCCATCCCGAATGTAGTATCCGTCGCCGTCAAAATTTTCGGACTCAGGTTTGGGCGTGATCACCACACCGTTGCCGATACGGGCGTTCTTGTCGATGATCGCTCCCTCGATGGAGCAATTGAGGCCAACGCCAATCGGCGGCACTCCTTCCGCACGGACATCATCAAGCGACTCATAAAGGTCGGCCCCCATCATCACGGTATGCTTGAGCGTCGAACCTGTGCGCACAATACTACGGATGCCAATGACACAACGGTCGAGTGTCACATGGCCCAAAATACATCCGTCGGAGATCATGGCGCGGTTCACTTTCGCTCCGTCAATCACACTGGCTGGGAGGCAGAGGGGTTGGGAGTAAACCGGTGATCCTGGAACGTAGAAATTGAACTTCGGATTGTTGTCGGCCATTTCGAGGTTGGCATCGAAGAACGATCGGATGGTTCCAATGTCTTCCCAATACCCCTCGAAAATGTGCGCCATGACCTTCCGGTTTTGAATCGCGGCAGGGATGATGTTTTTACCGAAATCCACCAGATCGTTGTCGAGGCTGGAGATGAGTGCTTCGCGATTGAAGACGTAGATACCCATCGAGGCCTGAAAAAGTTCCTCTTGGCTGGGATGCCCGATTTGGCTGAGTAATTCGCCAGGAATGCGCAGCGAGTCGATGACCTCGGGATCCTTCGGTTTTTCGACAAACCGTGTGATGCGGCGGTCGCTGTCGGTCGCCATGATACCAAATCCGGGGACCGCCTTTCGCTCGACGGGAATCGTTCCGATGGTGAGGTCCGCTCCGGAGTCGATGTGCTGGCGGATCATCTGGCGGTAATCCATGCGGTAGAGTTGATCCCCACTGAGGATGATGAAATATTTGCAACGGTGCTCGAGGAAATACCTCATGTTTTGCCGGACCGCATCTGCCGTACCCTGATACCACCGCGCGCCTTCGGGTGTTTGCTGGGCGGCGAGGATGTCCACGAAGCTCGGAGTGAAGTTGTCGAATTTGTAACTCTCGTTGATGTGCGTGTGCAACGAGGCGCTGTTGAATTGGGTGAGAATATAAATCCCGCGAAGTCCGGAGTTCAGGCAATTGCTGATCGGGATGTCCACCAAGCGGTATTTGCCGCCGAGCGGAACGGCCGGCTTGGAGCGCTCTTTGGTGAGTGGAAATAGTCGTGAACCGGCACCACCTCCCATGATGATAGCCAGAGTCTCGGACTTGAATGAAGAGGAGGGTTGAACAGTCATAGGCGTTCCAAGCTTGCGTGGATACTTGGGCAATGTCACGTTACTTTTATGTGTGGAATTG
>CAMBAQ010000041.1 GCA_945863785.1 Chthoniobacter flavus | reverse complement strand
ACAAAAACGCGATTCCGTTCGACACGGAACCGATCACCAAGACCGGCGGCATCCGCATCGGCACTCCCGCCATGACGACTCGAGGCTTGCTGGAAGATGACATGATGCAAGTTGCAGACTTCATTAATGCGGCTTTGAAAGCCCGCAATGACGATGTCGCCCTCGCTCAGATTCGCAATCAGGTGACCAACTTCACCTCGCGCTTCCCTCTACCCTGATCGGGCTAGGCTACCGAAAAGAATCCCAAAAAAAAGGCAGGTCTTCGGCTCAAGCTCACGCGCAAGCATGACGAGCCGTAGACACCCTCTTTGATTGCCCGATGCTCTGTCAGTGATGCGGGGTTTGCGTGCATTCCTATATCAGGTACTCCATTCTAGTCCGTCCTTCGGACTCCTTGCAATGGGTACCACTTTGCTGGCGAACTGGCAGGGCAACCTAGTTTTTAATTCTCGTAGAGGAAGAGTGTTTCTTACAAACAACGCAAAAACTCACGTCGCATATACCCCACCCTCCCATTGGAAGCTCGAACCTTAATCCAATCCCCCTTGTCTTCGATCAACTGAACCTTTACATCATTGTTAATCTGCATGAGCAGGAGTGATGTTGAAATGGGCGCACCGCGAGCTTCAGCCCATCCACTAGGGCTTTTTACAACAGCCCAGCGATCGCTAACCGGCTCGGCAGGCTTGTTAGCAGGCAACATGCTTCCAGCAATAATAGCAGCAAGCAAAAGTGCAACGCAGCTCACTAAAATAGCCAATTGTTTTTTGCCAGAGGTCTTGTCCATAAGTGGGGGGAATCTCCTGAGTTATTCTAAAAAATGAAACAACTAGAAGCTAGCACGGAAATTCAGCAATGCAAATATGACTTAAAAAGGCACGATATTGAATTTAGAGTCCTTTTTTAGTAGAAAATGGCGGAAGGGGAGGGATTTGAACCCTCGGTAGGTTACCCTACGTTCGATTTCGAGTCGAGTGCCTTAAACCGGACTCAGCCACCCTTCCTTGTAGGAGAAGCAAATCTCTAATGATTAAACTTCTTCCTGTTGAATCTAAACACGGCAGCTTTCCCTCGCAAGAAAAATCGCCCTTTTCGCCGCTTGCAGTTTCAACTCGAAGCAAAGTATTGATCTGGTGTTTCCGTGCGGGCAATCTTTCTTGCATCACGTGTTATCGACGATCTTTTCTTAAACTAAAAACACTCTTCTTTCTATGGTAAAAAAACTACTTCATACCCGCTACCGCGTCACAGATCTCGAAAAAACAATCACATTTTACCGAGATGTACTCGGCCTTGAAGAAGTCCGACGCAGCGAGAGCGGGCGCGGCTCGAAGCTTGTTTTCTTCAAAGCACCAGGGAGCGACGAGTTGATCGAAATATGCAAGTATGATGCAAGCGGTCCTGTGCAAGTCGGACCTGATCTCACTCACCTCGCTTTTGAGGTAGAGGACATCTCTGCCTTCGCTCAACATTCGGCGGCGCTTGGTTATCCACTGAGTGATGGCCCACATCGCAGCTCGAATGGCTCCGTGATTGCCTTCATTGACGCTCCGGAAGGCTACGAGATTGAGCTCATCCAACCTGCCGCAAGTTAGAAACTAGGGCTCGATCGTTTCTAGAAACTTGAAAGTTCCCTCATCGGCTTTCAAAATCGAGACTGGATTAGGAACTAACGATTCGGGATTAAAGGTGATGACGCCGGTAAGCCCGGTGAAGCTTTTTATCGAGCGCAAGGCATCGCGTAGTTCTACGCGGTCGGTTCCTCCTCTGGCCTTGAGAGCTTCAGCCAACACCTTAAGAGCATCGTATCCTAGAGCAGCCATAGCTGGAGGTGAAGAGGTCTGCTTCAATGCATACGCCGCCAAAAACGCACGACCTGATTCCGTTGTGATCTCGGGATTGAAGCGGGCTGGTGCGTAGCAATTATTGGCGGCATCTCCTGCGGCAGAAAGAAAATCCAAAGAATCCCAAGAACCCGTCCCAAGAAAAGGCATGTTCAGACCTTGCAATCGGGCCTGTTTAATAATTTCGGCCGCCTGATCCGCAGGAGCCGGTAAATATACCACTTCGGGGTTTTTTCTTTTGATCTTCGTTAATTGCTTCGAAAAATCTCGCGACGCAAGATCATAGGGTTCGCCAGCAACAATATGCTTTCTTTTGAATTCTTTTCCGAAGGCTGTAGCTAGGTTCCGAGCATAATCACTATACATATCATACAGAACAATCGCAGTACTCGCACGAAGCGAAGAGGCAAACTTCGCCATCACTTCTCCGGAGTAAAAATCTACCGAAGAGAGTCGAAAAACCCATGGCTCTTTGTCTGGAATCCCAGGCATCGTGGAACCCAGCGCCAGCATCGGAATCTTGAGTTTATTGGCCATGTGAGCCGCCTCGTCACTTCCGGCAGACACGCCGCCAATCACAGCAACAACATTGTCAACCTCGAGTAAATCCTTCACCGCGGCACCGGCCCTGTCGGCCTCAGACTTTGTGTCGCGAACAATCAATCGGACTAATTGCCCATCGATGCCTCCCTTGGCATTGATCTCCTCCGCCGCTACAACAAGACCGTTCAATGCTGCCCCACCACTTCCTTGCGACTCTCCTTTGAGTGGAAGAAAAACACCGACATCGATGACCTTAAGGGGAGCAGGAGTTGGCGCGGGCGACTCGGGAGGGATCTCCGATGGAGCTTGCTGTGGGGACTCTGGCGACGTTGATACAGGTGCAGGACGGCAACCAGAACCGATCAAAATCGCAAGACATGAAATGATTGAGAACCAATAGTTCATCGCGTATACTCTAACAATACGTTCACCTCACCGCAAGAGCCCCCTTTAAAAAAGAGGATCGCGGATTTTTCCGCGAGGTAAATGACTTCGCGCCTCTAGGAATGTTGTAGCTAATGGGTGCCTGAAAAAATGAAAAAAATTATCAAATTCCTCTTGCTATTATCGGGTGATTCCCTACACTGCGCGTCCCGCTTTAGTTTGGTGGGATAAGTAAAACAACAACCAATTCGCTCTTTATAATATGGCAGCAACATCTGGACAAAAAATTCGAATTCGCCTTAAGGCATTCGATTACCGCATTCTCGATGCCTCGGCATCGGATATCGTAGAAACCGCGAAGCGTACCGGCTCTAAAGTGACCGGACCAATCCCGCTTCCGACCCGCATCGAAAAATTCACTGTTAACCGCTCGCCCCACGTTGACAAAAAATCGATGGAACAATTTGAGATCCGCACCCACAAGCGTCTCCTTGACATTGTGGAACCCACCTCCAAAACCGTCGATGAACTCCGGAAACTTAATCTTCCGGCCGGCGTGGACATCACCATCAAAATCTGACCGCTATGAGCATAGGACTACTCGGAAAAAAACTCGGAATGACCCGCATCTATGATGAAAAGGGTCGTATCTCACCTGCCACAGTCATCGCTGCTGGTGGCAATCGCATTCTTCAAACCAAATCGATCGAAAAGGACAAATACACATCTGTTCAAGTCGGTTTTGATGACCAGAAGCCACAACGTGTTGGCAAGGCCATGACTGGCCATTTTGCCAAAACAGAGTCTACAGCCAAGCGCTTCATTCGTGAATTCCGCCTCGCTGATAACGCTGCGACTCCCGAAAGCGCCGAACTTCCTGTCACAAACTTCGAAGTCGGTCAATTCGTGGACGTCATTGGTCAATCCAAAGGAAAAGGTTTCCAAGGCACAATCAAACGTCACAACTTTGCAGGTCAGCCAATGACCCACGGTTCCACAATGCATCGTCGAAATGGTGCCATCGGTAACCGTTCCACGCCAGGTCGTGTTTGGAAAAACATGGGCATGCCCGGTCACATGGGTGATGAGCAAGTCACTGTCCAAAATCTCCGCGTTCTCCAAGTTCGCAGTGAAGAGGGCGTGATCGTCGTGGCTGGAGCGATTCCTGGAGCCAAAGGTTCCTACGTCGTCGTTCGCCCCGCGATTAAGAAAACGACTAAGTAAAAAAAAATTTCCCGGCTAATTGGTCGGGGTTTTCATAGCACTGATGCCCGTAGAGTCCGCTCTACGGGCATTATGCTTTTTGAGGAGATAGGTTTTCTCCCTTAGAGATGTCGCACCTGTTGCAGAGAAGGAATGAATGCGGCATGATGCAGTTGACATGGGATCTCAAGCGCCTCGAGCCGATTTTCAAGCGATGCTTCGCGATATGCCGCACAAGCCTGGCGTGTACGTGATGAGGGATCGCTTGAACCATGTGATCTATGTGGGGAAAGCCCGCGATCTTCGCAAGCGTGTGAGCAGCTACTTTATGCCTTCGCGCAAACATTCGGCTGACCTCAAAACCCGCGCCCTCATAGAAAGCGTGTGGAATTTGGAATACCACATCGTGGGCAGCGATGCGGAGGCCGTACTCTTCGAGGGACGACTCATCAAAGAATTCCGGCCTAAATACAACATCAGCTTCCGCGACGACAAACGCTTCCTCCTCGTGCGCGTGAATCTTGCTGAAGTCATGCCCCGCTTTGCGCTCACGCGCCTACGTAAAGAGGATGGAGCCCGCTACTTTGGACCATTTGCTCACGCTGGCGCGGTACGATCCACATTAGAGGCAATCAAGAAGCGCTTCGGCCTCCGTTCCTGCAGGGCGATTGAGCCCGGCGAGGCAGATTTCAAGCACTGCCTCGACCATGTGATCAAAAACTGCACTGCACCCTGCATCGGCAGAATCTCTCGCGAGGACTACAAGCAACGAGTCAGCGAGGCTTGTGATTTCCTAGATGGCCAAAGTCGAGAGATGCTCGAACAGATCGAGTCCGAAATGAAGTCGGCGGCCGAGAAGATGGATTTTGAAAAAGCGGCCCAGTTGCGAAATCTCCTCGAGGACATGAAGACCACCACCCGCCCGATGGTACGCTTCACCCGCAAATCACTACCGACAACGATCAACCCCGAGGCGGATATCGCCGCACTGCAAGCCGCACTCAACCTTCCCGAACTCCCCCACGTGATGGAATGCTTCGACATTTCAAATATCTCATCAACCCACATTGTGGCTTCCATGGTGAGATTTCGGGATGGTGTGCCGGATCGTGCCAACTACCGCACGTACCGAATCAAAAGCACCGACCACCAAAATGATTTTGCCAGCATGGCGGAAGTCGTGCGACGCCGCTATGGCCGAGTGCTCCGCGAATCGGGAGAGTCGAAAAATGGAACCTTGCTGCCAAATCTTGTGATCGTAGACGGCGGGCGGGGACAACTCTCCTGCGCCTGTGAAGAGATGGAGCGACTCGGCCTCGCCAAACTTCCGATCATCGGCCTCGCCAAGGAATTTGAGGAGATTTACCGCCCTGGACGCCCATTGCCGATTCGACTACCCGAGGATAGCGGCGCATTGCGGCTATTGCAGCGCATTCGAGATGAGGCTCACCGCACGGCGAATGGCTACCATAGTCTTTTGCTCAAAAAACGCGTCAGAGAAAGCCTCCTCGATGACGTCCCTGGTATCAGCGCCGCCCGCAAACGCACCCTTCTCCAGCATTTCGGATCGGTCGAGCGAATCAAACAACTCCCAGCGGAACAAATCGCCAGCCTGCCAGGAATCAGTCTCACCTTGGCAGAAAAGATCGCAGATACGCTTGCGGAAAAATAACATCCCCCACCCTTTTGCGGATAATTTGATTCTCCAAAATCCCCCCCCGGTTTTTTCTTAAGCATGTTGGAGAAATCATCAAAACCGGGATTTTTAGAAACGATTACAACTCCTTGAGTCTATTTTTTATCCATTCTTGCTGGAACGCCATTGGCGAAGTCCCGATTTGCGCGCGGAAAAGGCGGTGAAGGTGATTGGGGCGCGTGAATCCACAGATGCCGGCAATGTCGATCACGCTTCGCTCCGAGTGACACAGCAGGCCCTTGACTTTTTCCAATCGGTAGCGAGCGATCTCTTGGTTGATCGTGCGTCCAACTTCTTTTTTGAAGACGATCTCAAGGGGACGCCTAGAGAGATGCGTCTTCGCGACCACTTCAGTAACTTGGAGGCCGGAGTTCGAATAATGCTCCCAAATGTAGCGCAGGGCACGCGCGACCTCGATGTTGTTCACGGCGAGCATATCCGAACTTTGGCGAAGGGTGATCCCGTGGGGCGGGATTCGAGGGGCTTCGCAAGAAACCTTTTCCCCGTTCATGATTCGCTCCAGAAGGGCTGCTCCCTGGTATCCAACCCCTTCTAGATCGTGGTTCACACTCGTTAATGGAACCGTGACCGCCTCACAAAGAAGTTCATCGTTATCCACGCCGACGATGGAAACTTGTTCTGGCACCGGAATGCCGAGTTCCTGACACACGTTGAGCACATTCGCGGCGGCGCAGTCGTTGTAGCAAAAAATCGCTACCGGCTTTGGCAGCGCTGAGATCGCCGCAGCGATTTTTGCGAGATTTTTTGGCCACTTTCCCTGCCATTGGAAGTTCTTGAGTTCATGCAAAGGCGGCAGGGGCTTGCAATGAAATCCCTCTCGGGAGATGGCCTCGGCAAAGCCATCCAACCGCTCATCATTGATCCTGTCTTTAGTAAACGGAAACCAAGCGAAATTCCGGTATCCACGCGTCAGGAAGTGATGTGCTGCAATCGCGCCGATGGCTCGGTTGTCCCCCTCGACATAGGGAATGCCGAGATCTCGGCGAACGCTTGTGAGCTCGACTTTGGGCCCAGGGGCGCTTTTGACGAAGTCCGCGAGCTCTGTCCAGTAGCCGACATGGGAAATGATACCGTCACCCTTCCATCCGTAAGGAATCGTCGCCGCATAGAGCATGTCGGTGGTCAGGTGCCAATTGTGCTCCCGTGCAAATCGGGCCACACCACGATAAAGACCATGGTGGGTCGTGGTGATGGCCAGTAACACGTTTCTCTTCTTTTGATGCATCGGATTCAAAAATACCGTCCCTGATCGCTCAAATCAACGCATTTTGGTACACATGTAACGCATTTTGATCGTATTCACGTCGAATCTCCAAATGGTAGAGATGAGATCGTGCATCCCATGACCGATCCATTCTCTCAAGCGATTTCACCAGAAATTGTACGTAGCATTTCGCTCTCCACAGGAAGAAAAATGCCTATCGCAGCTTATGGCACTTTTCATTCCGATTGGGCCCAAGCTTTGATGAAGGGCGCCACGCTCGAAGCCATCCGTCTCGGGTGGCGGCACCTCGATACCGCTCGCGCCTATGAGAATGAGGATGTGGTTGGCGAGGCTATCCGGGAGGCCATCCGTAAAGGCTATATCTCGTCGGCGAACGATTTGTTCATTACCGGGAAACTCTGGAACGGCCACATGAGCCCAAAGGATATCGCTCCAGCCCTAGACAAAACGCTTCAGGATCTCGGCATCGAGCAGATCGACCTTTATCTGAACCACTGGCCCTGGCCGAACGTGCATGCGCCAGGTTGCACGGGCGATCAGCGCAATCCCGACGCGGTGCCCTATATCCACGAAGCGTTTCTCGAAACGTGGGCAGAAATTTGTAAACTCAAGAAGGCCGGAAAAATCATCGACATCGGCACTTCGAATCACACCCGCGCCACCATGGAGCTCCTCCTGCGCGATGTGGCAGCGGACGAACGTCCAGTCTGCAACCAGATGGAACTCCACCCGCTTTTCCAGCAGGCCGAGCTGCGCCGCTACTTTGAGTCCGAGGGCATCGCCTGCACCGGCTACATGGCGATGGGGTCGCCGAAGCGCCCGAGTCGCGATAAATTCAAAGAGCATCGCTCGGATATGCACGATCCGGTGATCCAGGAAATCGCGCGCGAGTGCGGCGTCTCCGCGGGACAGGTCTGCATTGCCTGGGCCGCTCAGCGCGAGAACCACAGCGGTGGCTATGTCGTTATGTCCACCAATGCGGAACGCATTCGCGAAAACCTTGTTCCAGCGACAAAGAACATCCTCAGCGCGGAGCAAGTCCTCCGCATAAGCGGCGACGGCACCGACGCGAATCCCGGAATCGATGCTAACAATCGCCTCATTTGGGGGCAGGTTTTCCTCTGGCCGGAAGCCGATGGTGACTGGCGTCTTCTCTGGGATGACTCACAGGTCTTCCTCACCCGCGACGGATACCAGAAATTCAAATCCTCGTGGAATTCCCACCACGCCGTGCAACTCGCCACCACTCACGGGAGGGCCGGACATTGAAAGAGGTCGGAATGCTCAACGGCCACATCGATTCGGCGCTGACCCGTCAGGGCCATGGCGACTTAATGATGGTAGTGGATGCCGGATTCGCTTGTCCGGATCAGGTGGAAGTTATCGATATCGCGCTCCGCGAGGGCGCGCCGACCGTGCTCGAGGTTCTGGCTGAACTCCGCAAAGTCCACTCAGTCGAGAAAATCGTGATGGCGAATGAAACCCGCGACCACAACCCGACCCACTTCAAAAACGCAACGAAAGCCTTTGGAAAGGGCGTCGAGATCGAAGTCATCCCTCACACTGAATTCAAACAACGGAGCCATCAGGCCAAAACCATCGTCCGCACCGGCGACTTCACCGCGTGGGGAAATGTGATGTTGGTCTCCGGCGCCGGTAACCGCTGGAAAATAGAAAAAAAGTAATCCTATGAGACAAGCCATCATGACCCAACCCGGACACATCGAGTTCCGGACTGCTGAAGAGCCTGTCGCGGGGCCGGGCGAAATCCTCCTCCGCATCAAAAAAATTGGCGTTTGCGGATCCGACATCCATGTCTGGCACGGCGAGCATCCCTACACGCCGTATCCAGTGATTCAGGGACATGAATTTTCTGCCGTCGTCGAGGCGGTGGGCGCGGGCGTTACGAAGGTCAAGCCTGGCATGAAGGCCACCGCTGCTCCCCAGCAGGTCTGCGGCAAATGCAATCCATGCAAGCGCGGCGACTACCATATTTGCGACAGCCTGAAAGTCCGCGGATTCCAAGCCCCGGGCTGCGCGCAGGATTTGTTCATCACGACAGAGGAACGCATCGTTCCTTTTCCCGAGAGTCTCAGCTTTGAGCAGGGCGCGCTCATTGAGCCGGCCTCCGTTGCCGCGCACGCCACGAATCGCGTGCCGAGTCTGAAGGGGAAAAATGTCCTCGTCACCGGAGCGGGCACGATCGGCAATCTTGTCGCGCAAGCCGCTAAATGCCGGGGCGCGAAAAAAGTTCTCATCACCGACCTCAGCGACTTCCGGCTTCAGAAGGCCCTCGATGCGGGAATCGACGGAGTTTGCAATGTCCGCAACGAAAAGCTCGCCGAGAAGTGCAAGGCGTTCTTCGGCGACGAGGGGTTCGATGTGGCGTTCGAGGCCGTGGGCCACGAGCGCTCGCTCGACGATGCGATCCAGAATATCCAAAAAGGCGGCGACATCGTCGTGCTCGGCGTTTTCGGTGGTAAGCCCAGCGTGGATATGTCCACCGTTGGCGACCGCGAGATCAGCCTCATCGGCACCCTCATGTATCGCCAGGACGACTACGCACAAGCGGTCGATTGGATCGCCTCGGGAGCCATGAAAACCACATTGCTGGTCACAAAACATTTCCCTTTTGAAGAGTACGAAAAAGCCTACCACTTCATCGAGAAAGAGGCCGACAAGACTCTCAAGGTCGTGATCGACCTCGACTGATTCCCACCCAACACCAACCCCAAACAACACCATGCACATATCCATGATTGATGTGGCGGTCATCGCCATTTACCTCGTCGGCATCACCGCCTTCGGCATCTGGGTCGGCTACCGCCGCGAAACCACCTCGGATCAATACTTCCTAGCGAGTCATTCGCTGAACTGGTTCACGGTCGGCGCGGCCGTATTCACCTCGAACATCTCCACAATCCACCTTGTGGGCCTCGCCGCAGGAGGCGCCAAGGACGGCATGGTGATCGGCAATTTCGAGTTGATGGCCTGCACGACCCTCATCCTACTGGCCTTGATCTTTGCCCCCTTCTACATCAACTCGGGGGTAAAAACCTTACCCGAATTCCTCGAGCGCCGCTACTGCCCGTCTGCGCGGACCTTCATGGCGGTGATCGGACTGCTCGGTGCGCTGCTCATCCACATTGGCATCAGTCTTTTCGCAGCGGCCAAAGTGTTTGAAAGCTTCCTCGGAGTTCCCATGATTTGGACCATCATCGTCCTGTCTCTTTTCACGGTGGTTTACACGATTTTGGGCGGACTCAAGGCTGTGGTGATGACGGAAAATATCCAAGTGGTTTTGCTCCTCTTCGGTGCCACGCTTGTCACTGTGCTGGGGTTGTTCGCGCTACCATCCGTGGGCGTCAACGACATCGCGAGCTTCCGCGCCTCGCTTCCGCCCGACCACATGAAAATGCTTCACCCGCTCGTGAACTCTAAGGGTCATCTGAGCGAGTTTTCTTGGCTTGGCATCCTGCTCGGCTACCCGATTCTTGGCATTTGGTATTGGTGTGCGGATCAGACTCATGTGCAGAGAGTCCTCGCTGCGCGCAGCTTGAAGGATGGGCAGAACGGCGCCCTGTTCGCTGGATTCCTGAAAATCACACCTGTCTTCCTTATGGTTCTGCCGGGCGTGATCGGCTACGTGCTCTGGAGCAAGGGGGCATTTCAGCTCCACAACGTACCAGGAACAAACAACCCCGATTTTAATACGATGTTGCCGGAGTTGATCAACCACCTTGTTCCGGTCGGGCTCAAAGGCCTGCTCGCGGCCTGTATGGCGGCGGCGCTCATGAGCTGCATGGCGGCGGCGCTTAACAGCTGCGCGACACTCATCTCGATGGACATGGTCAAACGCATGCGTCCCGATGCCCCCGATAAGAGCGTGGTATTCACCGGCCGCGTCGCCACTGCGGTCATCATGGTCCTTGCGATGCTCTGGTCCACACAGGGGAACCAGTTCGGAACCATCTTCGAGGCGATTAACAAAATCCCCATGACTTTCGCACCAGCCGTGACCACAGTCTTCGTGTTGGGCGTTCTCTGGAAGCGGGGCACCAAGGAAGCGGCAATGACCACCCTGTATCTGGGATCCCTCATCGGCGTGGGTTATTTCATGATCGATATGCCAGGCGTGGGACGGATGTTCCTCGGCGAATCAGCCGGCCCGGATTTCCTGGGATTGGTTTCGGATCCTGTCGTGGGCGTGGGCGTTCCTTTCATGCTCGTTGGGCCGTTCATCGCCGTTGTCTGCTTCGGGATCTACATTGTGACCAGCCTCCTGACTCCCGCCATGGACGAGGCGGAAGTTGCCAAGGTTTGCTGGGATCACCCGCTCGCCTTCATGAAAGGCCCAGTGGAAGCCGTAAGCGACCCTCGCATCGTCACACTGATCCTGCTCGGTTCGCTGGCTGTGATCTACCTCTGGATCCGCTAGGAAAATGAGGAGCGTACCGGTCGTTGTCGGAATCGGGGAGATACTTTGGGATGTCTTCCCCGAAGGCAAAAAACTCGGCGGCGCGCCGCTGAATTTCAGTCACCACTGCGGCCAACTCGGCGCCTCGGCTCATCCCGTAAGCGCCGTTGGGGCGGACGCCGACGGCTCGGAAATCCGCCAAATCCTCGCCTCGAAAAACCTGCCGGACGCCCATGTCCAAACCGACACCGCCCATCCCACCGGGCGCGTGAATGTGACCCTCCAAAACGGCAAGCCCACCTACGAAATTCTCACCGAGGTTGCTTGGGACTACATCCGCTTCGACCAAAACCTCCGGGATCTCGCTTCGCGCGCTGACGCCGTTTGCTTGGGATCGCTCGCCCAGCGAAGCCCCGTTTCTCGAGCCACGATCCAAGCCTTCCTGGAAGCTATGCGCCCCGAGGCACTTCGGATTTTCGATGTGAACCTGCGCCAGAATTTCTACTCCAAGGAAATCCTCGAAACCTCCCTGCGACACGCAAACATCTTCAAGCTCAGCGACGAGGAATTGCCAACGCTCGCCGGTTTTTTCGACCTCACTGGCCAAGTTTCTACGCAACTCCAGCGACTGCGCGAGATGTTCGACCTCCGCCTCGTCGCCTACACGCGCGGCGGGGAGGGCAGCCTGCTCATCACAGCCAACGACACCTCAGACCACCCAGGCATTTCCACAGAGGTCAACGACACCGTTGGCGCGGGCGATTCTTTTACCGCTACGCTCTGCATGGGTCTACTGCAAAACCTTCCCCTCGCCGGAATCAACCAGCGCGCCTGCCAAGTCGCCGCATTTGTGTGCTCTCAATCCGGAGCCACCCCCTCTCTCCCGCCTCACATCTCCAATTTGTGAAGCTTATCATTCTTTGAATCAATCAGTCGCTTGGTGTGCACGCTTCGGAATTCGGAGCAAAAATTCTCCTCTTTACTGTCGGATTTCGAGAACATCCTGCGCGGCATCTCCCGACTCGCGATCCCTCCCGCATTGTCTGCCCCCAGCCTCGACCTGCTTCTGCCAGAAAAAGACCGCCCCGTTCTCACCTCAGCCATCCAGCATCGCTGCCATGCCCTTCTCACCGGCGATAAAACCCATTTCGGCCGACTCTATGGCCAAACCATCGCCGGAGTTTCGATTCACTCCCGGCAAGGCCTAGCGAGGCGCTCGCGGGAGCAGGGTAAGGCGGAGCGAAGGATCCAACGGATCAAAAGACAAAAGGCCGTCTATGGCAATATAACACAGCAGGTAGTGATCTTTCCCGCAGAGCCCAAGCTTTAGGAGTTTCCAATCCCAATGTGTTTGATATTGGACTGCACCAACAACCTGCTTTGATTACTCCTATGCAGCTGGATTTTGACTTGAAAGGCGGTCCACCACTCACGGCGAGGGAAATTCCCAAACCTCTCGAACCGGTCATTTTGACTGTAGGCGCTCTGACCCGCAAGGTGCGCGGTCTTTTGGAGTCGGGCATCGGCGACATTTGGGTCGAGGGTGAAATCTCCA
>CAMBAQ010000040.1 GCA_945863785.1 Chthoniobacter flavus | reverse complement strand
TCAAGGCGGAAAGGGCTAGTCTGGTTGTGGGAATCGGGGCCGTGGCAGGCGAAGCAGTTGTTCGACAAAATCGGACGCACCTGACTGCTGAAGGAAATCTTCTCTCCACTAGCTTGAGGAGCGGCGGCAGGCTTATTTGCATCAACCGTGGTAACCTTCGTAGAGTTTTTATCCGATGCGGCTGGGGAGGCTGCAGGCTCGGGGGCTTTTTTGCAGGAAGCCAAGGGCCAAGTGAGCACAATCAAAAGAAGCATGAGGGATTTCATGGTTCGTAAAGGTTAACCCCTTTAAACTCACTGTCATTTATTTTCACATGCAAAAAACTATCGCGCCCTTCAGTTTTAGACCTCAACTCCCAGCGGGGCGTGCAAGGAAGCGAGGATAACATGCGGGGCGATCAAATCAACGGCTCGGCGTATTTTTTGGATGGGCCTTGGCTCGCGTGATCAGGATTCCACCCATGACGGCACCAAAGATAAGGTTTTTTCGTTAACTCCATGCCGCCTTTCACCATCGCCTCTTTCGCCATGCTGAGGTCTCCTTGCGGGATAGGAACGCTGTTTCTGCAAAAGAATCCGATGGACTAAGGTGAAATCATTTCGACAGACCGTTTAAAATCTGTTTTCCCGTCGATATGCCATCTCACAATCCCGGTCAACTCCTGCTCGTCGGCGTCCCCGGCGCCGAACTCGATTCCGAATCCGCCCGCCTCTTCCGCGAGGTTCAGCCTGGCGGATTCATTCTCTTCGGACGCAATATTCAGTCCCCCGAGCAACTCCGTAAGCTCATCGACGATCTTCGCGATCTCAGTAAGGCGGAACCGATCATCACTATCGACCAAGAAGGCGGCCGCGTTTCTCGCCTCAAGCTGATTGGCAACGAACCGCCGAACGCCCAGCAACTCCGGGACTGCGGCGACCTCGCCCTCATCCGTCGCCATGGTGACATCACCGGCCGGATCCTCCGTTTATTTGGATTCAATCTCGATCTCTGTCCAGTACTCGATATTTCCTTCGACGACGAAGCCGACAACTCGCTCCGTGGCCGTTGCTACGGTCGCGATGTGGCCGAGGTGATCCAAAAGGCCAGCGCCTTCAATGATGGTCTGCGCGCCACCGGCGTCTTGAGTTGTGGCAAGCACTTTCCCGGCTACGCCTCGGCGGGCCTCGATCCCCACCACGAACTCCCACGCATTGAGCGATCGAGCGATCTCATGGAAGCTCACGAGCTCGCTGTCTTCCGCCATTTTGCTCACTCTGTCGACAGCATGATGATCGGCCACATTGCCGTTTCCGGCTTGGATCCCGTGGATCGCCCGGCGTCTTTGTCGCCTGTCATCATCCGCGACCTCCTCCGCAAAGACATGGGCTTCGATGGACTCGTCATGACAGACGACCTCGACATGGGCGCGATTTTGAACCACTACGGGTTTGATGAAACCATGCGCCTCGGCATCGAGGTCGGGAATGATCTCCTCATGATCTGCCATCGCGTAGAAATGGCGGCCGCAGCGAAAAAAGCCATCGACTCGATGGGCAAAAAACTCGACTCCGCCCTCGAGTCTGTCGCGCGTTGCAAGTCGAAGCTAGCCGCCCCGACACCTTTTAGTTTAGAGGCCTTCCACGCCGTCGACGCCGAAATCCTCGACCTCCGCATCGCTGTACTCGGCCCAGAAAAAGCCGCGCTTCGCAGCCCGGAGGATGGCAAGCGATCCCCAGTGGAAATTTATTGAACAAAAGGATTGCACCCAGCAGGCATCCGCGCCTAGTATCTTCGCCCTCTTAGGAGTCTTAGCTCAATTGGTCAGAGCGCCGCCCTGTCACGGCGGAGGTTGCGGGTTCGAGCCCCGTAGACTCCGGTTTTTTTGCCCTATAACGTTTAACAGCTTGCCATCGCGAGCTGGTCGTTATTGATATGTTCCATGCGAAAGACCAAGATCATCTGCACTTTGGGGCCTGCTTCGGATTCGGAGGAAAAAATTCGCGAGATCATCCTAGCGGGGGCAAATATTTTTCGCCTCAACATGAGCCACGCCAAGCACGATTGGGTGAGGGACGTGGTGAAACGTGTGCGTGGAGTTGCAGCCGAGTTGGATATTAACTGCGGCATCCTCCTCGATACGCAAGGTCCGGCGATTCGTACTGGCGATCTTCCGGTGAAGCTGAATCTCAAGCCGGGCCAGATTTTTGAATTCACGGTTCGTGGATCTCGGAGCGAGGAGGAACACTCCGTCGATGTGAATTACGACGGATTGGTGAATGACATCCATGTTGGCGATACCGTTTTGGTGGACAATGGGGTGATTCACATGAAGGTGCTGGCGAAGGATGCCAATCGTGTGCGCTGTGAGGTTCTTACGGAAGGCCTGCTTGGCTCCAAACGGCACATCAACCTTCCGGGAGTGAAGGTGAACCTGCCGCCGCTAACAGAAAAAGATCATGCCGATATCAAGCTCGGCGTTTCTTTGAATGTGGATTTTGTGGCGCTGAGTTTCTGCCGCGAGGCGGCCGATATTTTGGAACTCAAGCGTGTGCTCGTTGAGCAAGGAAGCCGCGCCAGAACAGTGGCCAAGATCGAAGATCAGAATGCCGTTCGATTCATCAAGGACATTATCGTCGCATCGGATGCCGTGATGATCGCGCGCGGCGACCTTGGCGTGGAGTGCAAGATGGAGGAGCTGCCGATCATCCAACGTCGGATTATTAAAAAATGCCTAGAGATCGGTCGTCCGGTCATCGTCGCTACGCACATGCTCGAAAGCATGATTGAAAATCCGATTCCCACACGCGCGGAGATCACAGATGTGGCCAACGCCGTCTTCGAGCAGGCGGATGCCGTCATGCTGAGCGGAGAGACGGCGACGGGAAAATATCCGGTGGAATGCGTGAAGGTCCTCGACCGCGTAGCACGGCGTATCGCTCTGAGCGGTGGCGCCGGCTATGCTTCAAGTGCGATTCTGGAAACGCAAAGACAGAAAACCGTTCATGCTGCGGTGACCCTTGCGAACTCGCTCGAAAATGCAAAGTTGGTTCTCTTCACTCGCGAAGGTCGGATGGCCGATGAAGCGAGTCACCTTCGACCCGAACGAGCGCCGATTTTCGCTTTCACTCCGAGCGAGGAAGTCATGCGACGTCTCACGTTGAATTGGAATACGCATGCGATTTGCCTCCCTTTCGGGGTTAATCCGGAGCACAACGTGGTCGATGCGGAGCAGGAATTGCATCGACGAGGTCTCATTGTAAGCGGGGACAAACTCATCATCCTCAGCGATGTGATGTTTGCCGAAGCGCGTTTCGACTCGATTCAGATTCGGACGGTTTTGTAAGGGAAAAGGTGTTCTAAAAAACACCCTCGCGAAGATCGAGGAATGCCCGGCCTAAGTGATCGATGACATCGCTTGCGGTGAGCGATTCTTGCGAAACGGTATTGTCGCGGATGGCCAGTTCGGCCGCGCGTCCACAGATCCAAGCGGCGAGTCGCGCGGAGTCCGTGATGTCCCTGCCTTGTGCGATCAGCGCGGTGGAGACGCCCGTGAGCACATCGCCCATTCCGCCGCTGGCCATTCCAGGGTGGCCGGTGGTATTAAAGGCTAGTGGCGATTTGTTATTCCCGACGAGTGTTCTCGAGCCCTTGAGAAGAAGTGTGACTGGATATTTGGCAACAAAATCGGACAGCCACTGCCGTCGGTTGATGCCCTTGCGGGGATAGAGTCTTTCCATCTCTATCGGATGTGGTGTGAGCAATCTTGGGCCTGCGTTTTCATGGAGAATCTCCATTTGACCAGCAAGGGCATTCAAGGCATCGGCATCCACAATGCACGGCGCGGAGCAATGTCGCAAAAAGTCGCAGATCATCTCATCTCTCGAGCGCCCGAGCCCAGGCCCGATGCCAAAGGCATCCCATTTCTCGTTCAAAAGAACGCTGAAATCATCTAACGAGCGGACCATCACCTCCGGGATCACAGAAGCGGAGAGTGTGGCGACGCAATCGGGCGGAACGACCAGAGTGACTAGCCCCGCACCCGCTTTGACTGCAGCTGCCGAACAAAGGCGGGCTGCACCCGGATAAGACCGCGAGCCGGCAATGATCGCAACGCGGCCGGACATTCCCTTGTGTCTATCGAAAGACCATGGCGGCAGGGAGAGGGTCTTAGGCGTGAGGATTTCTGCCAAATCCGAGTCCGCCGGTGCGCTCAGGACGGGAAGGTCAGCAACGGCAAGGCGCCCGACGAAATCCGTTGCGTGGTCAGCCATGAGGCAGGTTTTCACAAACCCCATCGCCATGGTCACATCCGCCTTCACGCAGGGATCGCCGACCGTCTCTTCACGGAGTCCGCTTGGTAAATCTGCAGCGAGTACCCAAGCGGCTTGGTGTTCACGGAGATGGTTGATGCGGCGAATCGCGGAGGCGACTGGATCGCGCGGATCACCCTGTGTGCCTACGCCAAGAATTCCGTCCAAGACGACCAGTGGGCGTCCCTTGCCGAGGGGACTGCGCGGTATGCGGGAGAGTTGGGTCGCTGTTAGCGGGGACAGGGAAGCTTCCGGAAAAACGGGGTCCAATGCGATCGCCCATCCATCCATTGCGAGGTGGCGTGCGGCGACCAGAACGTCGCCGGCATTGTGACCCTTACCAAAAAAAACGCGGCATGTACCGGGTGAGGGATGGAACTGGCGAACTAATTCCGCCAGCTGTCGTCCCGCCAGCTCCATGAGTTCCTCCGCCGTGTGCCCTTGGGCAAAGGCGTTAGCCTCCGCTTCGAGCATCTGGGCGGTGGAGAGAATCATGGTCTCAGGTGAAAAACGATTTTATGCGATCGTAGAACCCTTTGTTAATCGGATTATTTTCTTCCCCGCAGAGTTCCGCGAATGTTTGTAGGGCCTCGCGCTGATCGGGATTTAAGCGAGTGGGAACTTCGACTTGGACGTAGGTCAGTATGTCACCCTTGGCCAATCCTTGAAGGGCAGGCATGCCTAAGCCGCGAATGCGAAACGTGGATGCACTTTGCGTTCCAGCAGGGATTTTCAAGGACACGGTACCCTCGAGTGTGGGAACCTCGATCTCACCGCCGAGTGCTGCTGTGGAGAAGGGGATCGGCACCTCGCAGGTGAGGTCCATGCCATTGCGAGTAAAAACCTCGTGTTCCTTGATGTGGACCACCACGTAGAGATCGCCGGGCGGGCCACCCCGCAATCCCGCCTCGCCACCGCCCGTGCTGCGAAGACGTGACTCGCTGTCAATGCCTGGTGGGATTTTGATTTTAACGCGGCTGGTTTTTTCGACCCTTCCATCGCCCTGACACGAGGAGCATGGTTTTTCGATGATTCTTCCGCTGCCGTGGCAGGCCGGACAGGTTTGAGCGACTTGAAAGAAGCCGCGTGCGACGGCTACTTGGCCGCGTCCGCGGCACGTTGTGCAAGTGATGGCTTTCGAGCCCTTTTGGGCACCGGTTCCGCCACAGGGTTCGCAGCCGTCGAGTTTGCGAATTTCGATTTCCTTTTCGCAACCCTTCGCCGCCTCTTCCAGGGTGATCTGCAAATCGTAACGGAGATCGGAGCCACGTTGCCGCCCAGAGGAATCCACGCCACCCCCATTGCCGCCAAAAAATTGTTCAAAAATTCCTCCTCCTCCACCTGCGCCGCTGAAGACTTCGCGGAAGAGATCGAAGGGATCGTGGAATCCTCCACCCCCTCCGCCGCCACCCATGCCACCTTGAAAGGCAGAGTGTCCGTAACGATCGTAGGCTGCACGCTTCGAAGAGTCGCTGAGAACCTCGTAGGCCTCGCCTAATTCTTTAAATTTATCTTCCGCCTCGGCATCGTCGGGATTTTTATCCGGATGAAACTTAACAGCCAGCTTGCGGTAACTGCGCTTGATCTCATCGTCGGATGATGTTTTTTCAACACAGAGGATTTCGTAGTAATCGCGCTTGCGACTCATTTTTGTGGGCCCTTAGAAACGATCACGGACGAGGCACGGATGAGGCGGTCTTTGAGGTTGTAACCTTTGCGAACCTGACGGATGACTTGGCCTTCGGGAATGTCGGCACTGAATTCCTGTGCGACGGCATCATGCTTCTTGGGATCAAAAATCTCGCCCTCGGTTTTGACTTCCTCGAGACCTTGGCTGCGAATGAATTCCTGAAGCTGTTTTTGCACCATCGACATGCCTAGAAGTACAGACGCTGCGTCGGGAGCGGTTTTAGCCGCATCCAGACCGAGTTCAAAGTTGTCCATAACAGGCAGAAGCTTTTCGAGCAGTCCGTTATTGGCGTAGCGGATGGCATCTTCTTTTTCGCGGATCGAGCGTTTCCGAAAATTATCCAGATCCGCGCGGGCACGAAGGGCGAGGTCTTTCAGCTTAGCCGCCTCGGATTCAAAATCGACCTCGGCTATTTCGGTGTTGCTGGAGGCCTTCGCTGCTGACTCCTCAGACTCGGAGTCGAGGGGTTCTGATTCTGGTGAATTATTCATTTTTTTGATATAGCAATAAGAGTGATGTCGTCGTGTTTCAGGTCAGTGCCGGTAAAGTTTCTGACTTCTTCCGCGACGTAATTAACGACCTGGGCCGCTCCCTGCGGGGCCGCCGACTGCAGGGCCTCAATCAACCTTTCAACGCCATATTCAAGACCCTGATGGTTCAATGATTCCGTAGCGCCGTCGGTGTAGAGCAAGATGCAGTCACCGGTTTCCATCTCGAAACTCAAATCGGTGCAAACTCTATTGAAGACCTCGCCGCTGTCAATGCCGAGAGCCATGCCTTTCGGGCTGAGTTTTTCGACCTGACCCGTCGCAGCGCGATAGAGCAGAGGAGCGTCGTGTCCCGCGCGCGCCATTTCCACGCGTCCACTTGTGGAATCTAAAATCAAATAGGCCATACTGATAAACATGTCTTCTTTGATGTCGGGGTAAAGTTGGCGATTCACCCTACGAAGGACATCCGAGGCCAAGGGAGACTCGATGGCCTCACGGCGTAAAACGCCTCGACACATCGCCGTAATAAGCGAGGCCGGGATGCCCTTACCTGAAACATCCGCGATTGCGACGCCGAGACGATTTGGGGTCAATGGAATGTAATCAAAATAATCCCCGCTCACGTGACGCGCAGCGATGCTCAAGGCACTAAAGCCATAGCCATCAAAAACGGGAGCCTCGGATGGGAGAAGAATGCGCTGGATGTCCCTCGCAATCTCCAAATCGCGATCGAGAAGTTTTTTTTCACCGGCCTCAAAATAAATCGCCTCGTTGTAGAGAGCGAATGCACTTTGCTCGGCGATAGCACGGAAGACTTTCAGATCCGCATCGGAAAAGGGGACGCTTTCTTCCCCATTGGCCACGGCTAGAACGCCGAGAATTTTGTGACGATAGATCAGCGGACCGACGATAGCGGAATTATTGGAAGTGCCTGTCGAAAACTCCTTACCACTGGCAATGCGGAACTGACCGCTGAGCCAGCACTCGCCAATGAGGCCCTCGCCCGAGACGGCGGGTTGGAGTTGCTGAAAGCTATCGAGAGAGGCCTGCTTGTTGGTTGCGTGGCTCTGTATGTGCTCCGGTATCGTCACGAAGGGAGGGCATGCCGGCGTGATGAAGGAAGGCGTGAGTGTGGTGCAATCCTTGTTCGCCAGATACAGCGCCCCAGCGGCTCCGTCCATGATTCGGACAGCGCTCTCCACAATGAGTCGGTGCAGCTCGGAACTTCTTACGCCCTCAGAAAAAGCCGCTCCGATCCCGTGAAGAAAGTCAAAGACATGATCCTCTTCCTGCTCGAGTTCCGAAAGACGACGCTCCAGTTCGCGGGAATTCTTTCTTGCGCGCACCATGAAATAAACAAGGGCGGCAAGAGCGGCAACAAAGAGTGCGAGGTTAATAAATGTCCACATGGGAACCGAAGTCGCCTAGCTTTCCGAATCCTCCGCCCGCAGGCAAGATAGATTAAACAAAATCCCATTTTGAACCACCATCGGTAAACGGGGTGATTTTTTTAAAAGGGCATCAACTTCAGGATCCCAGCGCTTCCGAGGCTAATACCAAAAGCTGAATACTTTTTGACTCATTCTGTAGCGGCGGTCTGCGACCGCCGATGGGCAACGATTCGGCGCTCATAGAGACGCCGCTACAAGTGCAAACGGCTCGCTAAAATTTAAAACTAGCAGCCATTGATATAATACAAAAAGCAAGCTGCTTTATGCCTCATTTTCACGATGCCTTTTAAAAATGAAAACGAAGGTCGTGGGTATCGATGGAGGGAAGCGTAGCTATCTACCATCCTCGTGTGGACACGCGAATGCCGGCAACAAATTGGAACTCTTTAGAAAGAGACGAGAGGCCCAAAGCCAATGGGCCGGATCAGTCCCAGCGGGCTGGGTGGCTTTTTACTTAACTACGCCGAATTCAGCGCGGCGGTTGAGTGCCCAGGCTTGCTCGGTGCTGGCTGGATCTGCAGGCATCTCACTACCGAAGCTGACCGTTTGGATGAGATCGGCATTCACGCCGGAATCAATGAGAGATTGGCGAACGGCTTGGGCGCGGCGCTCGCCGAGACCGCGATTGTATTCCTGTGTTCCGCGTTCATCAGTGAACCCGGCAATGATGACTTTCCCAGACGAGCTTTTCATTGATTCGGCTACGGACTGAACCTTGGTGGTTTCTTCTGGCGAAACAACGTAGCTGTCGTAACCAAAATGGACGGGAGAAAATTTACCACGTGCAACGGAGTCGCTGAAAAAGTTAGCCCCTTCGAAACGTTCGCCGAGTGGCGTGCTGTTGACAAAATCTCCATCAACACCTGCGAATTCTTTTGGTTTCTTTTTGTTACATGCGGAAAGAACAAGCGTGGCAACAATGGCTAGTGTGATCGAAAGCGTTTTCATTTCGGCGAGAGTGATAAAATTTCAGCTAAAATCAAGCCTGCCTTTTGTTAGGCGGACTTTTTATTGTTTTTTATATGACTGAGTTTCCAACCTTTCGTGGTTGCGAGACTCAGGTTGGCCCATCCCGCGAGGGTGGAACCTCGCGGAGTGGCCAGGGAGACTTATTTCATCAAGAGCACGGCGCGGGCACGTTTGACCTCGCGGGTGATCTTGCGATGGAGTCTGGCCGACATTCCCGTGATGCGACGTGGTAGGATCTTACCGCTTTCGGTCACGAAACGCTTGAGTAAATCGGGATTTTTGTAGTCGATCGCCTCGATGTTGATATCGATTCGGCGGCGCGGCATCGTGCGGTTGGCGCGGCGGAAGTTGGAGCGGCGTTGTGGAGTTTTGGGCTGCATAGCGTGTTATTTGATTTCGCGGTGAAGCGTGTGTCGGTTGAGATGGGGGTTGTATTTTTTCTTTTCGAGACGGGTCGGAGTGCGCGGGCTTTTTTTGTTGCGCGTCGTGATGTAGCGGGATGGGGGTTTGCCCTCGGCTCTCGCTTCAGTGCACTCGAGTGTGATGTTTTCCTGTGCCATAATTGATTATTCTTTGGTTTCCGTGGTGGTTTCCTCTTCTTCGGATTCGCCGCCTTCTTCCTCACCGAGGCCGAAGAGGGATGTGACCGGCTGACGAACGCGGGTGAGGCGGTTGGTTTTTTCCAACTCGGACTGACACTCCACGGTGTAGCGGGCGAAGGGAAGAGCTTCTAGGCGGGCGTGGGGGATCGGTTTTCCGGACATCTCACAGTTGCCGTAGTTGCCGGTCTCGATTTTCTTGAGAGCGGCATCAATTTCAAAAAGAGAATCGCGCTCCTGAGAAAGGAGGCTGAGGGCGAAATCGCGGTCATAGGCATCGCTGCCTGCATCCGCTGTGTGCATTCCAAAAGCGGAGGCTTCACTGCCATCGGCTCGGGAGCGAAGGGAGTCTTTGCCGACACCAATCATCGAATCAAGAAGGGTATCTTTAAGGGCAAGGAGTCGTTCGCGTTGCTTGGCCACCCAGCCAGTCACTTTCAAGACGGGCTTGCTCTTTATTCTTACGACGGTGATGAGCTTGGCTTCTTTTTTGACGGGAGCTTTGGCAACGGGCGTGGCTTTAGCAACGGGCTTGGCTTTGGCAACGGGCTTGGCTTTGGCAACGGGCTTGGCTTTGGCAACGGGCTTGGCTTTGGCAACAGGCTTGGCTTTGGCAACAGGCTTGGCTTTGGCAACAGGCTTGGCTTTGGCAACAGGCTTGGTTGCCTTCGCGGCGGCTTTTGCCTTAGCAGGTGGTTTAGATTTTTTAGCCATGAGCTTGTTGGTTTTCAAGATAAGGGGCGAGATAAGTAGCCAAGCCGCACGGAAAGCGCAAGGGTAATCTTTAATAAAAAATCACCAGGAATGCGATTAGTGGGGCGCGGGGTGGATGGCGTAAACAAAAAGAGAGATTCCCGGTTTGTGTTTTGCGATTCGGTGGTAACGGCTTCGATCATGGAAAGTTATTTTCCAACGAGGATGGCGATGGACCATTCGCGAGCCGAATAGCTCTTCTGATTCGTGAGTTGTTCCTCTTTGCCGATTGGACAAACGTCCGTCGGTTCGGGAAGCCCGGTATCCGTAAAGCGGTGCCACCGCATGGTCTTCGGAAGCACCGGAAGGCCAAAAGTCAGGGGCTGGTAATACATATTGCAAACAACGTAGATGAATTGATGGTTCCCGCCGATCGCCTGACTATGGCGCCCGCAAAGCATGAAGGCCATCGAGCGGCTTCCCGGAGTCCAATCGGGATGCCAAGGGAGCACGCCATGCCAACTGATGTCTGGATACCCGCTACCGACTTGGTCACGTTCGCTGAGGAACTCTGTCTGGCGAAGAACCGCATTATTCTTACGGAAGGCGATCATGGCTTTGGTGAAGCGCAGGAGCTTTTTGCCGTCTTCGTCGGGCTCCCAGTTCATCCAATTCCAGTCGGCATCGTGGCAGTAGGCATTGTTGTTGCCGCGCTGGGTGCGTCCGCACTCATCGCCCATGGAGAGCATGGGGACACCTTGGCTGACCATCAGAAGTGCCATGGCATTTTTGCTGTGTCGGAGGCGAAGCTCGAGAGTGTCGGCGTCATTTGCCGGGCCCTCCGTGCCGCAATTCCAACTGAGATTGTCGTTCGACCCGTCGTTGTTGGTTTCCCCGTTTTCGAGGTTGTGCTTGCCGTTGTAGGAAAATAAATCCCGCAGGGTGAAGCCGTCATGGCAGGTGATGAAGTTCACGCTGGCCGTGGGTTTGCGTCCGGCGGCAGCGTAGAGGTCGGGCGAGCCCATGATGCGTTGCACCATTTCACCGACCATGCCGGGATCGCCTTTGAGGAAGCGTCGTGCGCAGTCGCGGTATTTGCCGTTCCATTCCATCCAACGCCCGTAGGCGGGGAAATTGCCGACTTGATAGAGGCCACCGGCATCCCAGGCCTCAGCGACGAGCTTGCAGTCGGCTAGCACGGGATCGTGCGCGAGAAATTCCAAGAGAGGGGGATTCGCCAGCGGGGCCCCCTTGGTGTCGCGTCCCAGAATGGAAGCAAGGTCGAAGCGGAATCCGTCGATATGGTATTCCGCCGCCCAGTAGCGGAGGCAGTTGATGACGAATTCGCGAACGGCGGGATAGTTGCAGTTCACCGTGTTTCCACAGCCCGAGTAGTTCGCGAAGGCGCCCTTCTCGTCGAGGATATACCAAGTTTTGTTATCGATGCCGCGGAAGGAAAAGACGGGTCCGTCCGCGCCGCCTTCGGCCGTGTGATTAAAGACAACGTCGAGCATGACCTCGATGCCCGACTTGTGGAGCGCTGACACCATCTCTTTCATTTCCCTCACAGGGAGGCCATCACGGGCTCCGGCGGCGTAGCTGGTTTTCGGAGCGAAGAAGCCGACTGTGCTATACCCCCAGTAGTTGCAGAGTGGGTCGCCCGTGATCGGATTCGTGCGCTGGTTTTCCGCCTCATCGAACTCAAAAACCGGCATGAGTTCGACGCAATTCACACCGAGGTTTTTCAGGTAGGCCGCCTTTTCAGCTAGGCCAGCAAAGGTTCCGGGGTTTTTGACTCCAGAGCTTTCGTGGCGAGTGAAGCCACGGAGGTGCATTTCGTAAATGATGAGGTCGTTGTTCTGGACTCGCTGGACGCGGCAGGGTTCCAACACCTCGATCGTGCCGGGTACTCGGGAGCGGAAGATGGGTTTGTGGGAGTTCGAGGTTTTGCCCATCCACTCTTCTCGGCCGACAATCTCTCGGGCATAGGGGTCGAGGAGGATTTTTGAAACGTCGAAAAAATGACCATCTCTCGGGCTCATGGGACCGTCGAAGCGGAATCCGTATTCCAGATCTTCGAAGGCTAAATCATGCACGACCATCGCCCAAACATGCCCGAGACGGTATTCTGGAGGGAAAGGGATTTCGGCCACAGGGGCTTCGATGTTGGGCTTGAAGAGAACAAGCGTGCAGGCGGTGGCATGGGCACTGAAGATCGAGAAGTTCACGCCGGTCGGCACATGGCTCACGCCGAAGGGCAGAAGATGCCCGCAGCTTAACTTGTAGTCTCCGGTCTTCGGAGTCTTGACCAAGGATGATTTCATTAAGGCGCGGATAGTAATTCCAGCGGAGCAGACCGCAAGCCGGCCTTTGACGAGATACGCAGATTCATTGAACTATAGTCTGGCCCGAGCATCGTCTCCGAGCCATTTCCAAAGGGATTCTAGCGAGGCGGCAACGGCTTTCTTGGCTTCAGCCACCTCGGTGGGGCTGGAGGGCGATGCCTGAGCAGGGCGCTGCACACCGAACATGTAATATTTGATTTTCGGTTCCGTGCCGGATGGGCGGATCGCCACGCGGCGTCCGTCCGCGAGGGACACCATGATCATGGCCTCGCTAGGGATGAGGTCGCCCTCCACATCGTGGATCGTGTCGGTGGCGAAATTCCGAATCGAATCGACGCGAGATCCGTCCATTTCTTTAGGCGGGTTCGAGGCATAGGAGGCTACCAGCTTGTTGATTTGCGCGGCTCCTTCGGCTCCATCCATAGTGAGAGATTCTCCGCGCTCAAGGTAAACGCCAAATTCGGCAAAGATCTCATCCATCAATCCCGCGAGCGTGGTGCCGCGCGATTTGGCGTAGGCGGCGGCTTCTGCGATGAGCACGGCGGCGGTGTTGCCATCCTTGTCGCGGACAAAATCCGAAGCGCTATACCCGTAGCTTTCCTC
>CAMBAQ010000039.1 GCA_945863785.1 Chthoniobacter flavus | reverse complement strand
CTTCGAAGGCTTTCCAAGCGTTCATGCAAAGGACACTACCTCGGGCTCCTCGGACCACTTGCACAAAGCAGCCTTCAATATCCACCAAAGCATCAAAGAGGAAATTGCCGACTTGGTGCAGTTGCACGATTTCAACCGCCCTCTCGGACACATCCCAAAAGTGGAACTGGTTCAAGGAGACGCGTGCAAAACTATCTCACGCTATGTTGATGAACATCCCAGCACGCTGATTAGCCTTCTTTATTTAGATTTCGATATCTACGCGCCCACCAAAGCCGCATTGGAATATTTACTGCCACGCGTAGTCAAAGGCGGGGTCGTTGCATTTGACGAGTTGAATTGCCCCGAGTTCCCTGGCGAAACGACAGCCTTACTAGAGAGCTTCGACCTAAGCCATATTTCACTTCGCCGGACGAACCTTGATCCGCATATTTCTTATTTTGTGAAGTGAACGACTCTACCCGAGATCTAGCTAAAAAAATACGCACCGAAGCACTTAAAATGGTCGCTCGAGCGAATGCCTCGCATATTGGCGGGGCACTCTCCATGGCAGATTTACTGGCTGTGTTATATTCTGGGGTTTTGAATATCCGCCCACAAGATCCTTACTGGAATTCGCGGGACAGGTTCATTCTCAGCAAAGGTCATAGTTGCACGTCCCTTTATGCAACGCTTGCACTAAAGAATTTTTTCCAGATCCAGCAACTCGAAAGCTATGGGAAAGATGGTTCACAACTCATGTCTCATATCAGCCACCATGTCCCTGGCGTGGAATTTTCAACTGGCTCACTGGGGCACGGTTTGCCATTCGGATGCGGCAAGGCTCTTGCTGCTAAGCGCACAGGTGCGGATTGGCGAACTTTCGTGATGCTCAGCGATGGCGAACTCGATGAGGGATCAAATTGGGAAGCTATTCTTTTCGCCCCCCAACACAAACTCGATAACCTTGTTGCTATCGTGGACTATAACAAAATACAAAGCTTGGGATCCGTCGCCGATGTTATGGAACTAGATCCGCTAGCTGATAAATTTCGGGCCTTTCGCTGGGGTGTTAAGGAAATCGACGGTCACGACCACGATGCCATCCACGAAGCGCTTGCAACTTTACCCTTCCAGGTAGGAAAACCATCCTGCTTGATTGCTCACACCATTAAAGGCAAAGGCGTTGATTTCATGGAAAATAAACTCCAATGGCATTACTCATCACCGAAGCCAGACCAACTCGCAGAAGCATTGCGGCAAATTGAAATGGGGGGCAAATAATGCGCACAGCATTCATTCAGGAACTCATTCTCCAAGCCCGAAAAAATCCCAAAATCTTTCTTGTTGTTGGAGACCTCGGTTTTTCTGTGGTAGAGCCTTTTGCTAAAGAATTTCCTGACCGCTTTCTCAATGCTGGTGTGGCTGAGCAAAACATGACAGGAGTTGCCGCAGGGCTGGCCTCCGAAGGGTTTCATGTATTCACTTACTCGATAGCCAATTTCCCAATACTCCGATGTCTAGAGCAAGTTCGAAATGACGTCTGCTATCACAACTTGCCAGTTACAGTTGTTTCCGTAGGTGCGGGAATGGCGTATGGAAATCTTGGGTATTCTCACCACGCCGTTCAAGATTTAGCCATCATGCGAACCCTGCCCAACATTACTGTTTTCTCACCTGCAGATCCGGGCGAAACCCGCGAATGTGTCCAATGGTTAAGCTTAAACCCACGACCATCCTATCTTCGAATTGGAAAAGCGGGCGAACCTGATTTGCATGGCGTAAGGGGAATTTTTGATGGACCGTTGAGAGTATGCGAGGGGCGGCCTGATGTAGCTATTGTTGCCACTGGATCTGTTTTAAAATTGGCTATTGATTTTGCTTCGACCCAAGCACCAGAAAAACGCCCCAGCGTATTTTCGATGCCCCTTATCAAACCCTTACAGAAAGAAATTAAGAGCACTCTGCAGGGATTTCAGCGTATCATAGCTTTAGAGGAACATGTTAGTGAGGGAGGTCTTTTTGCAGCTCTTTGCGAGATTCTTACTAACAGTTCTATCATCCACTCATGCTCTATCCCCGAAAAAATTAAAAACGAAGTTGGCAGTCAAGACTACTTACGCAACCAAGCCAAATTAAAAGAAATGTTGAATAGAATCTACAAGCTCATTTCTTGAATTAAGTTTTTGAGATCAGAGAGATCAAAAACACATGAAGAAAGGGGAGATCCAAGCAATTGTTTTGAATCTTTCCCAGCCAAAAACCGCATTTTCGCACTGGAAATATGAAAGTAGGGCCATCCCCCTCGTATAAATGATGGTTCTAAAAGACTGGCCGAATCAAGCAGGCATATCTGGCGACTATTGTTTGAAGAAAAAACAGAAAAATTTGTTGTCCCACTGCCTTCGGCAATAAAAATTCCAGGCAGATTAAACAATTGAAGTTTTTGTGGGGAGTTTAGTTTTGAAGGGTCAATTGTAAATCCTCCCAAACTCGAAACCAGTTCTTGAATATCTTTGGAATTCCTAACGCGGGCGGCTCGATGATCGTTTCTTGTTAAATAAATGGGAAATCGATCAATACATAAGATTGGCTCAGGATTTCCCCATCGATCTCTTACAAGATCTCTTACAGCAAGCGAGCGACTCAGCGTACTCGTTATCACAGGAAGCATGAGCGATTTTGGCCTAAAGACAACGAATGGAGCTTGGCCTAGTGCAGTCTCTGATGGTAAGTAAAAGCGTTTTTCTCCAAATACCTGCATATATTCATCTTGCCAGCTCGGAGTTCGAGAGAATTGAGGGATCGGTAGTTTTTTTAAATCAGGAAACTTTTGCGAGAAAAAGGCCAACGGCGCCAAAGCATCCACAAGAAAATGGCTGAAATTTGCCGTATCATAGCACCAAACAAAATCTTCCTCAGAAGAAATGATATTCTGTTCGTTGATCGATACATCGAAGCGATATTCGTTGGTGTGCTTTAAAATAAACGAAAAACACTTAAGCCAATAATTATCTTTTTCCAAAAGAACCCCAGATTCTGAAATAACAAAGTGCCGAGTCTCTCCGTGAGGAAAAGTCCAAACTAAAACACTTGGCCTGTGAAGTCGACAAAGGGTAAAGTGATCTTGTTGGAGCAAGTCCTGCTCGACCTCAGCCCGAAAGTGAGCTGAAAGTGGTATGTTATCTAGCCCAGATAATGCTTTTTGAAACTCAAGACCACGCAATACGGGTTCACTTGAAACAATTTCAACGGAGGCATCCCCCCTAAAGGTATGCGGATCCTGTGAAACTTTAGAAAAAAAAAGCCCTTTATTCGCGTTCAATTTATAAATCAGGGTCTTTTTTCCAAAATAACAAAGTTGGACCTAGGAAGGCGCCAAGAATATATCCATGCGATATGACCTTTTGGCAAATAACATTTGCATGAGGATCTAGGGGATCAAATCCATTGGCTTCAATGGCCAAAATAAGCGGATTATATTTTCTAATATCAAAACTTTGAATGATCTCTGCATCCAACCCTTCGCAATCGATGTCTAGAAAACCCACCCCGTATTTTTTAACATCATCTGGTAAATATGCATCAAGCAGTTCATTAATTGGCATTAAAGGAACTTCCTTAGTTCCAAGGTAAGGCCACCCCTTACGAACCAAAGCGTCAGCAGATTCTTTATCAAAGGTATTTACCGCTCCTTCTCGAAAACAATAAAGATCAGCATGCCCACTTTTAGAAGATATTCCCATATTCAAGTTAATATCAGTGGGGCGTGCTTCTTGGAACAGCTTTATGGAATCGGGATTAGGATCTACATTAATTCCCTTCCATCCCAAAAAACGCAATAATTTCGTGTTGGAAAATCGGGAAGGATGATAGGCCCCAATATCCACATAAAACTTTGGTCGATTAACCAATGTATTTGCAGACAGAAACTCTGCTATTAATGTATCTTCTCCAAACTGCGAATAAGAAATAGCGAGAAAGGGATCGCTAATAATCTGAAGCAAAGCCTCTTTTCCACCAGGATAAAATTGTTGTGCGATCATGATCAGCCTTAAGAGATTTGGCTTAGAATTGCATCTAAAATACCCAGGTTAGGAAGCTCAACGTCTTTCTTTTCGGGCATGTTAGGCGCGTCGAATTTATGACGAGCGTAATTCAGCAGATCAACTTTTCTCCCATTCTGCAAGGATCCCCCATTCGAGGAAATCATTTTATTAGACAATGTGAGTTCTATGCAACTCGTCAAGCTTACCCCTCCCAATTCAGCAAAAACTGTATGGTTGTTAGGATGGATATGAATAATGTCAAAAGACTCTTTAACTTTTTTTATAAATGGAAGCAACCGCGTTTCAAAGTAACCAGGCCGAAGCATTTGGTGCAAATAATGCACTTCAATTATAGCATATCGAAATTTTTGGAGAAAAGCTGGTTTTTCATAATGGAAAAAATCGTATTCCGCGCCTTCAATATCCATTTGGAGAAGAAGCTGTGCATCAGATTCGACTCCTGAATTATAGACCCACTGCGACATAGGTTCTAATAACCCTCCAGCACTTGCTCCATACCCAATGCCTTTTTTCTCAAAATGAAAAAGAGGATGTTCGAGTGGAGAATTGTCAACCGTAGGGTCACACATATAAACAGGCATCCCGTATATTCTTGCGCAGTCCATCTCAAAGTCCGCCGTCTCTGCAACACCTGGAGAAAAGCAATATTTAACACCAGATAGATCTTCTGGAACTAAATACCCCCCATCATTAAGTGCCCCCAATCGTATCAGCGGTCGAGGGGGACAAGTAACACCTCCGTATAGCTCTTTATAAAAAAAAAGTGTGTTTGCAAGAAATGTTTTTGTATCCATAAATAAATTTAAATTAAATATTTTTTAAAATATTTGCTAGCATATAGTAAAGATTATATTTAAACAAGACCTTGTGCCTATTTTCATACAAATATTCAAATGATGGCTTCTGATCTACTATGCGCTTAATTTCTTTGACTGTTTCTTCTATACTGCTGCCATGAGGTAGATTGTGAATGCCTCCATCAAAATATTCGTTCACTTTTCGAGCTCCAGCGTAAATAGGAACCGAATAACCTAAAATGGCATCACTTAGTTTTTCGGTCCAATAGTGATCGCTTGCATCATTTTCAATAACAACGTTGTAATGATATCTATCGATGGCATCACGTTTTTCCGCTATAGGCTTCCAACCAAATCCAAAGAGATCAATATTCTGACCAAAGTGCTTTTGTAAAGCCTGCGCAACTTGAAGTCGCCATTGATGCCCAGGCGTCCCCGCCTTTTGCGAAGCAATGCAGGAGATCAACTTATCCTTTGGATGCTTAGTCATCTCGGCAAGATCCTGTAGTTCCAAGTTGCCCTCAGGTGCTGGCGCATGTAGAAGACCGACATCTGTTCGGAATTTTATCCCATAAAACCATGGGACGGCAGCCTGACTTATTATCAGTTTTGTCCCTTTTGGAACAGGAATAGGAAAAGGGCAAACCACAGTCCCCATTTCAGCTATGTATTGTGGAGGAGGCATCCAAATTCTAGGATTTTCCATCAAAACGCAAATCCGTTTTTCCTTAGGGAATTTTTTTGCCACTTCCGGAATGGATGGCCCTCCAAATGTGACGATAAAGGTCGCATCCTCAGTCAACTTTTCGGAAAACTTAAATTCGCCAACCACACCCTGGGAAAAATAAGTTTGTCTAATAGCTGGAAATGTAGGAGCACCAATCTCCGCTTCGTGACTATACAGATAAACACCGATTTTATCGTTTTTGGGCACTGGGGAAATCGCCGTTTTAGCAACCCCACAATCGATCCCTAAAGTTGCAGCAGAAAGAGGATTACGTGCTGGCGCGGTCAGGCTGGTTTCTTTATGTGCAAAGCCAGATAGAGAATCCGCACCCAATATTTCACTGGCAATTTTTTCAATGCGCACAACCGACTCCGTCACCGAAAACTGCAACGCTCGTTTTTGAGAGTTGATTTGGAGTTTATCGCGCAGCTCTTTATTGGTAGCCAACGTTGCCAAGTTTTGGGCGAGGGACACGGCACTTCCCATTTCGAAGACAAGACCGTCGATCCCATGCCTGATAACCTCTTGGGTTCCACCAGTTCCGGATGTGATCACGATCAAACCGGAGGCCATGGCTTCGACTTGGCTGATACCGAAGGCCTCTGGAACCTGCGTTGGAAAGACTAGAACATTGCATCGAGCAAATAAAGCGGCGAGGCCTTCGCGATCCAAAAAACCATTGAATCGCACTTTAGCTGCCATACCATTGTTTTGAGTGAATTCTTTAAGAGCACGGATATAGGCCTCATCAGTTGAATCACCGGCAAAATCAGCCTCAAATTCAATGCCGGATTGGTTAAGGATACTCAGAGCATCCATGAGAACATGGGCCCCTTTGTATGTCATAACGAGCCCGGCAAAAGCGATTCTCAGTCGACGAATATCGGGAAGGAACTGTTTAAAGAAGCGATCCACCCGTGCCCCCGGATAGACCGTGCTGAGCTTGGAAACTTTGTAGCCTTGTTCCAGAAGATTTTCACCCAACCAATCACTCGCTGGAGCGATCGTGTAAAGCGGCGATTCAATACTTTCTTGAGGTTGATAGCCTGGCGTTTGATTGCCTAGCGAATGAAGAACAGGCATTTTTATTGCTAGCAACGCCTTTAAAATATCAACCCCGAGAAAATCGAAGTTACCTAACAAAACAAAATCAGGCTTGAATGAGGTGACGGCCGCGAGAACTTTTTCTTTGTTGGCTTGAGCTGTGCGACGAAAAAATGTTAAGTCGCCGAGGTGCTGGGTTTTTCCTTTTTTCCATTCCCCCTGAAGCACGAGAGTTCTTTCTACCAGCGGCTCTAAATCTGGCTCTCCGGCATCGGGCGCCTTCTGAAGATATGGCGCATCACCGGTTAGGATTTTTAAACGATGTCCTCGCTTGATCAGGCCATTCGAAAATTCCCAGATCTTTCGGCCGTAACCTCCCATTTCCTGTGGAGGAAAGAGGTTTGTGACAACCAGAATAGAATATGTGGCTGTTGGCGCAGGAGGCGTGCCACCGGATATCGCCTGTTTGTATTCCAAAATGCCTGCAGAAGAGTCCCATTTTTGCTCCAGATCTTCACGCAGTTGGTTGATTTCTGGAGGTAGTGGCTGTATGCGATGCGCTTCATGCAGCAGAATAGCTGCATCCTCTTCGACGCCAGCTTGAAGGCATAGATCCGCAAGCTGGAATAAAGCAGGCAGACTGTTCCGATCGAGAAACAAAGCTCGTTGGAGGGCATTTTGATAGACTTCTGGAAGCTCAAGAGCCAATGCCTTATCGGCAACCGTCAGCGCCTGATAAGCCTGTGTGCAAGCGTCTAAAATTTCTGGCAACGCTGTTTTGACTTTTGCAGCATCGGCTGCATCTAAAAGTTTCAAGGATCGTAGCGCGCCATATGCAAACTCATAAACGCCCTTGGCAACTTCTAGGAACCCCCATTCCTGCAGGTGTACTGAGACGCTTTGAGGTGCAATCACAAACTTGCCTTCAAAGAGGCCTAGCATTTCGTCTAACTTTGCTTCGTCACCAGACAGAAAAAGGATAGCACCTCCACCAGTATTCACCAAGACACGCGGCAAATCGGCAAAAAACGCATTAGCCTCATCAAGCGATTCCTCGGCGACCCAAACCACTAGCGGCGGAGTCGTGCGGTGCATTTCTTGGAGGAACTCATAGGCCTCCACACCTGGCACAAGATCCGCTCCTTGCACGCTCGCACGGACCTTGGAGGCTTCTCCATCCAACGAATACAAGGGATTCTCTTTCCCCTCGAAAACCAACTCGAAAAATTCGCGGATTTTGACATCCGGGTGGTGAAACTCGAGGAGTTTCTTCTGTCCACTGCGGCGAATGCGATCCGCGTCCTCGGGATGATCCAAATAAAACCGCGCTTTTTCCATCAACTCACCCACGCTGCTCCATACCTCAATATCTTCTCCTGGCTTGAAAAGAAGTTCCAGCCCAGATGAAGGTGTCAACTTGTCGGTAAGCAGAAAACCACCTGCCGCGAGCGCCTCGAAAACGCGCAGATTCAAATCGCCATTGAGGGAAACATTGAGCGTCACAACCGAGTCCGCGTAGATATCAGCGGCCTCAGCAGGCGTGCCTCGGAGCATTTCCAATGGAAGCCCTGATTTTTTAAGGCTCTCAATGACGCGACAACGATAGGGATGGAATTTACCCGCTTGGCCAACAAACGAGAACTGACGACTCGGAATCGGTGATGGGGTTCTTGGAAAAAATGTGAAATCGAACGCGGGAATCCAATGGAGATTTTTCAACCCGGCTTCAAAAAACCAGCGCGCATGGTGCCTGGTATGGTCGAGTATGATTCGATCAAATTTCTCCTGCTTGGCATAGGCCACAAGCTTCTGGATCGGCATGCCCATGTGATGCGTGTCTCCCACTAAAAGAACCCGAGGACACTTAAATGCTTTTAGGTTGGATGGCAGATTTCGCGCTGAGGCATCAGCTTTGATAAGCAAGATATCCGGTTGCTGAGTGATTTTTTTTTGAGAAAAAAACTCTCGCGCATCATAACTCCCCGTCGGCGTTTGAATCGCCCGCGACTTAGAAGCAAGATTCGTTTCCGCATCTGGACTGCAAAAAATCTCCTTCGAGGATAGAATTTTTTGCCGATAAAGCGGTCGAGCACCTAAAAAAAAGAGAAAAGCCCTGCAATCGTTCATGAGTAATACCGCGACACCGCACTCTAAAAATAAAGCCTCACAATACTCGCTAAAACTTGGACGTTTTTCAAGGTTATATTCAAAAAAACTAGGCATACGCTATATGCGTTCTACAGATGGTGCATGCGAGTCTGAAAAATCCGTGGTGCAATTTGGACTCACGCCATGCATTCTACTTGAGGTTTTCTGACTACGCATGAATCATAAACAAAGAACTCATCTCCTTGAGGAGGCACTTTCTCTTCACCAGTCCCACCAGCACGACGAGGCAGAGCGGATTTACTCAAAGGTTCGGCGCGAGTGCCCGAAGGATTTTGATGCTTGGTATCTCTCGGGGGCCATGGCTTTTCAGCGCGGAGGGCATCTGGAGGAAGCTGTTGCATTATTGCAAAAGGCACGCAAACTGAATTCCGACTCGGTTGAGTGCCGGATGTTTCTTGGGATGGCTTTAGCGGACCTTAAACGCTACACGGAGGCTGAACCCCACCTGATTCGTGCCTTAAAAAAATCGCCACACATGGCTGAAATTTGGGAGAATCTGGCGCGTTGCCAAAAAGCCATGGGGCTGCCTCATGCGGCGCTGGAATCGCTTGAAAAGTTCACCGCTCTTCAACCCTCTAACGCTCATGCGCACGAACTTCTCGGCGAACTAGCTGCCGTAGTAAATGGGTTCGCCGCAGCCGAACCCCATTTCCGCATGGCCACCAAAATCGATCACGGGTTCGCGATTGCTTGGAGCAATCTGGGGCTTTCCCTCTTAGAAAAATCAGGCCACATCGCCGAAGGTATGGAATGCCTCGAAAAGGCCCTCCAACTCGACCCCTTCCTCGTTGCCGCTTCGAGTGCGCGCGCGCTCGGTCTGCAACGGCTTTACAAAACAGAGGAGTCGCTGGATCTGCACAATTCCATTCTGTGGATGGAACCGCACAACACCCGTGTGCTCAGTGCCCGCAATATGCTGCTCAACTACCTTCCCTTCCAAGATCGCCAAACCATTTTCGAGACGCATAAGGAATTTGGCGTTCTCTTCACTGAGGAAGAACGTGAAGTTTTTTTTAATCCCAAAGAGCCTGATAAAAAACTCCGCGTCGGCTTTATTTCCCCAGATTTGAGGCATCACTCGGTCGCCTTCTTTCTCAAGCCTCTTCTTCAAAATCTAGACCCCTCACGCGTGGAGACGCTGCTCTACCATTGCCACCATATCGAGGATTCCACCAGCTCCACGCTACAAAAACTGGCAAGCAAATGGACCAACCTCAACGGCGTTGAAGACGACGCCGCGGCCGATCTGATCCGGAAGGATGCTCTCGATATCCTTATCGATCTCGCCGGCCACTCCGCCATGAACCGCTTGCCCCTCCTCGCCCGAGGCCTTGCTCCAGTTCAGATCTCTTACCTCGGTTACCCCAATACAACAGGCGTCCCCGCCATCACGCACCGCCTTGTTGACGAAATCACCGACCCCAGCAGCGAAGCCGATGCGTTTGCCACGGAGAAACTCATCCGCTTCTCTCCCTGCGCGTGGTCGTACGAAGCTCCTGCGGACGCTCCCGCGCCCGCTATGCCAGATGACGCCTCCTCTGTCATTTTCGGATCATTCAACAATTTCCTCAAGGTCACGGACCAAACACTCGCTGTGTGGGCAAAAATCCTCGCCCGAGTTCCCAACTCACGGCTTTTCATCAAGAGTATGTTTTTGGAAGACCCCGACGTAAGAAAAAATGTCCTAGAACGTATTAGCCATGCTGGCATCCATGAAAACCAAATCGAGATTTCAGGGTTCTTGGCCGCTACGGAGGCTCACCTTGCCGCCTACACCAAAGTGGATGTCGCGCTCGATACTTTCCCCTACAACGGCACTACAACAACCTGCGAGGCTCTCTGGATGGGTGTTCCCGTCGTTTCGCTCATTGGGGATCGCCATGCCGCACGCGTGGGGCTTTCACTCCTCACCGCCATCGGCCACGCCCAATGGGCTACCGAGAACGAAGAGGCCTACATAGAAAAGGCCGTTGCCCTCGTACAAGACCGCACCCTCCGGTTCCATCTACGCGATTCTCTCCGCGCGGAAGTCGCCGCAAGTATCCTCTGCGACTCAACAGTCCAAGCTCACCATTTTGAAAATGCTCTACGACAAATCTGGCTTGATTGGTGCACCCGAGATGAAAAATAGCGGCATGCCCGCCTAGGCAAACATGCCGCTTCTTTTATAGATTTTCTTATTCTAGCAGTTTCAGCAACTTTTCCGACCTTGCATTGGCTTGAGCAAGCAAGGCGAGATTGGATTCCTCCAAGAACTTGTATTTGGAGTAACTGACCATCTCGGTAGCAACATCCAAGTCGACAATGCGACTATTGGCTGCCTCCAGATTTGTCTTATTGACCTCTAACAAGTCCGAAGCAAATCCCATTCTGTTCTGCTCGGACCCATTTGTAGCACGTAGCGAAGCGAGATTGTCTAATGCAGTTGATAGGTTCGCGGCTATTGTTGCAGATGTAGCACCAAGCCCGCTCGCACTACCGACAAGATTTGTTACGGACGACAAATCCAGTTTCGAAATACTCATCGTTTGACCAGTGAGTGAAATTGTGAGCTGTGTAGCAGTCGATGGGGTGACTAAGGTATCCGCATCGGTGCTAAACATGGCCTCACCATTGAATGTTTCTTGAAGCATTCCATCCAATTGCAACTTGTAGCTAGAAAACTCCAACTCGTAGAGAGCCCTCGTTGTCGTATTGGTAGTTCCTAGAGCTTTAATGGACGCCGCCCCCATCGCTTCAAGCACATCGGCGGCGGTACTGAGCACGCCGTCCTGCGTTTCAAGGTAGGACTTCGCATTCGACATATTGCTGATTGCGGCCTCCGTCTGTCGGATTTTAATCCCCAATTTCATGGATACAGCCAGTCCACCTGGATCGTCCGCGCCAGAGTTAATGCGTTGCATTGTTGAGAGGCGCTGTAAACTCCTCTGCAGGTTTTTGTTGTTTTGCCCAAGTTGGTAGGCAATGCCTGTTGCACTTGTTACGTTAAACATAATATTCCTTTACTTCTTTTGCAGCTTCCGCGCCGCCATCGGGTCGCTTTGATTTGACGTGTTCGACCTCACGTTTTCGGGTTTAATCCCAGAAAATGATTGTGTGTTTCTGCTTCACTTAAGAATGGACCAACAAGATCGCGCCAAAAACTGGACAGCTTGCTTGCACTCATCTGCATCGCAAACCACTCCTCTACTTTGGAATACATCCTTCCATCAGAAAATTGACTCCGATTTCTGCCGCATTCCTTGCTTCCGCATTTGACTGGACCAGAGATTTTCACTGGTTTGGTTCCTTTCGGTGTTTTTCGCTAGCTCTTATCTCATGACTATCTTTTTAAGTTTGCCTCATGGGGATCTTGTCCTTGGTAACTCTCTACTCTGTTTTGCTTTTTCCCCGGGCGCCTTGGAGGCATTTGGCTCCAATTGCGTTCTTTAAGGTTGCTTTGGGTTAGGTTTGAATTATGTCAACAGCCTCAACACCGATTGACTCGACATATTCGCCTGCGCCAGCATCGACGTCCCTGCCTGTTGCAAGATATTCTGCTTAGCCAGGTTCGCGCTTTCCGCTGCAACATCCACGTCCAAGATCTGGCTATTTGCTGCCTGCAGGTTGTTTCGGTTAATCGCCAGCATATCTGCAGCGAAGGTCAGTCGCACTTGCTCGCTTCCATTGGTCGCTCGCAACGAGGCGAGGTTCTGTATGGCTTGGTTTACCGTCGTGATCGCCGCCGCCGCCGTCGTGATATTTTGGAAAACATTATTCGTACTGAGCGCGGTTGAACCCGCAAGCCCCGCCGATGCTGTCCCTACATAAAATGCCACTGATCCAAGGTCCGATTGCGTAATGGAAGTGGTTTGCCCTCCATCTTGTGATAATACCACCGTTAAGGTATTACCCGATGTGGATGTGTTATCTATAACAGCATTCCATCCACCATTAGTGAAGAGACTCACCCCATTGAATTGCTCATCGACCAGGTCAACCATTTGTACCTGTAGCGATTGGTATTCGGTTTGATATAGGGCTCTGTCATTCGTGGACTTCGTCACATCTCCCGAGAGTTGGATGAGCTCTGACATCCTTGTCAGCACTTTTTCCGCGCTCTTTAATGCCCCATCTTGGGTTTGAAGCATCGCCAGCGTATTATTGATGTTACTCTGCGATGCCTCTGTTCGACGGATCGCCGCCGATAGCTTCATTGAGACCGCCAGGCCACCAGCATCGTCATAGGACGAGTTGATTCGAGATCCGCTTGAGAGTCGTGCTAAACTCCTTTGCAGATTCGTGTTTGTGTTGTTTAAGTTATATGCTGCCCATGAGGACACCATATTTGTATTGACCGTAATCATACTTGTATTCCTTTACTTCTTTTTGCAGCTTCCGCGCTGCT
>CAMBAQ010000038.1 GCA_945863785.1 Chthoniobacter flavus | reverse complement strand
TCAACATGTCCACGGAACAAGTGGAAGCTGCTATCGCCAAACTCGAGGCCGACGGCGTCATTCTTGGCTACAAGCCCGTCATCAACCGCGAAAAATGGGGCTCCGAAAAGGTTACGGCTGTGATTGAGGTCAAAATCACGCCCGAACGCGACGGCGGGTTTGATCGCGTGGCGTCACGCATTGCAAAATTTGAAGAGGTGCAAGGGTGCTACCTGATGAGCGGGGGCTATGATTTATTGATTATTGTGGAGGCGGCCAACTTGCGCGCTGCAGCGGCCTTTGTCGCCGAGCGGTTGAGCACCATCGATGCCGTGCAGGCCACAGCCACTCATTTCCGACTCAAGACGTACAAAGAAAACGGCACCTTCCACCACTTTGACGTCTCGTCTGAACGTCTATCCGTCACACCGTGAGTATCGCCATCGCCGAACACATCAAGGGAATCCCCCGCTCGGGAATCCGGGATTTTTTTGAAATCGTTCAGTCCATGAACGACGTCATCTCACTCGGCATCGGAGAGCCGGATTTCGCAACGCCATGGCATATCCGCGAGGCCGCCATCTACGCCCTTGAGCGTGGACGCACCGGCTACACGTCGAATCTCGGACTCCCTCGCCTTCGCCGCAGCATCTCGGACTATATCCAGAAACACTTCGGGATCCGCTACGAACCCCTTTCGGAGATTCTCGTATCCGTGGGAGTTTCAGAAGCGATTGACTTGGCATTGCGGGCGCTTTTGAACCAAGGCGACGAGGTCATTTACCACGAACCTTGTTATGTTTCCTATGCCCCCAGCATCGTCATGGCTGGTGGCGTTCCGCGTGCCGTCACAACACGAGCGGATGAAGGATTCATCCTCCATGCGGCGGATCTGGAAAAATCCATCACTCCCCGCACTCGCGTCTTGATGCTGAATTTTCCGACCAACCCAACTGGCGCTGCCATGGATCCAGATGAACTCGAAAAGATCGCCGCTGTTTGCGTGAAGCACAATCTCGTGGTCCTCACGGACGAGATTTATAGTGAACTCACCTACGAAGGCCGTCCGCACCACAGCATCGCCACGATCCCCGGAATGCGGGAAAGAACCGTTCTCCTGCATGGTCTCTCAAAAGCTTTTGCGATGACCGGTTGGCGGATTGGATTCGCCTGCGCTCCCGCTGAACTGATCGAGGCCATGATGAAAATTCATCAATACTCGATCTTGTGCGCTCCGATCATGGGCCAAGATGCCGCCATCGAAGCCCTCGATCGAGGCGAGCAAAGCGTGAATGGCATGCGGCGCGAATACGAGATGCGCAGAAATTTCATTGTCAGTTCCCTTCGAGACATGGGCTTGGAATGCCCGAGCCCGCGCGGTGCATTCTACGTGTTCCCAAAAATCACCTCCACCGGACTCTCCAGTCGCGATTTCTCTCTCCGCCTGCTTCATGAAAAGAAAGTCGCAGTGGTGCCGGGCCCCGCCTTTGGAAGCGGTGGGGAAGGCCATGTCCGCTGCAGCTTTGCGACCGCTTTGGATCAAATCAAAATCGCCATGGTTCGCATGGCGGAATTTTGTCGCGAACTAAAGGCGTAAAGACCTAATCGAGCGTAACGCTAAAGAAGTCACGGAAGACCTCGACATAAACATTACGTTTCATTTCTCCCGCCCACGCGAGATGAAAATCTTCGGGGCGAATCCACTGGCATGCCCGAAATTCCTTCTTATCGGGCTGCAGCACGCCTTCGCAGGGTTTAATCAAATCTGCTAAAAAATAGACCTGTTCCTGACCATCGCATCCGTGTTTTTTGACACCCTTTGGAAATGTATACCGATAGGGGCTGCGATGTTCGACGACGTTGTAGTAATCATGCGTGAGTGAAACCTCCTCACGCACTTCACGCTCCAGAGCCTCCGCAACCGTTTCCCCCTTATCGATTCCTCCCTGCGGAAATTGCCACGATCCAGGGAAGTCGGCGCGCTCACACACCAACACACAACCATCACTTCGACGAAGAATGATCGCCACATTGCGGCGATAAAGGAGATCCTTCATTCTCAGACAGCCATGTTCACTGCAGGTTGTTGCTGTGTGAGACAGTGGAAGGCCCCCAAGCCCCATATGAGTTCACGACAATCGATAGGAACGATGTTTCGTGAGGGAAACGCCTCGTGCAAAGCAGAGACAGCCCATGCATCGTTACGCTCGCCGTAAACAGGGAGAAGAACCGCCGTATTCGCAATGTAGAAATTCGCATAACTTGCTGGCAAACGCTGTCCATCGCGCTCGATACGGCCTGGCATTGGCAAGGTCAACACATGAAGCGGTTCGCCACCCGGCAACCGCATCGTGTGAAGAAGATCCAGATTCCGCTTGAGTGGCTCGTAATTGAAATCGCTCGCGTCTTCTTCCACGGCGGTGATGACTGTGCTCGGCCCGACAAAGCGTGTGATGTCGTCGACGTGACCATCAGTATCATCGCCCTCAATCCCGTCACCGAGCCAGAAAATGGCCTTCACTCCCAGCGTATCGTGGAGTTTTTTTTCAATTTGGTGACGATTCAAATCAGGATTGCGATTGGCATTCAGAAGACAGCTTTCGGTCGTAATGATCGTCCCCAGTCCGTTGCCATCAATCGATCCCCCCTCAAGCACAAAATCCTCAAAATCAAAAACGGGAATTCCGAGCGCCTTGGCCACGGCGGGCGGTACTGCGTTGTCTTCATCAAAGGGAGACACCTTGTAGCCCCAGGCATTGAATCCAAAATTCAACGCTGCCAAATGCGGGGACTTCGTGTTAGTCAAAAAGATCGGGCCATGGTCGCGGCACCAAGGCTCATCAGTGGGGATGTGAAAAAACTCCACCCGTTCGCGAGGACACGATTTCAGAAGGGCTCGCACTGTTTTTTCCTGTGCTGCATCCTTCACATTGATGCGAACTATTTCCGATTCCGCGAGTGCCTCGGCCATGGCAACAAATGTCGGAATGACCCGTTCGTATGAGCCTGGGAAACTGTTGCAATCAGGTTGAGGCCAGGAAATCCATGTCGCTTCGTGTGGCTCCCATTCAGCTGGGAGGCGATAACCTTTTTCGGCAGGTGTCTTTGATGTCATTACCTACAGACTTCCCGTGATCGGACGTTAAGAACAAGGGGAATCTTGTGAAAACTTTGTCACTCGGATGCGAGCACCGAAATCACGGAACCTGTATCGCTCGAAGACTAGGCCGATCCCTCACCCGTACGCATCTTTTCAATCGTAGCCGTTGTCGACTTTCCCTCGACCATTTCCGCCAGTACCACCCTGCCTCCACTGGCTTCCACTACATCACGCCCGCTCACGTAGTGTGCCCAGTCTTTCCCCTTCACAAGCACATCAGGGAGGATTTTTTCAATGAGATCACGGGGCTCGTCCTCATCAAAAATCACGACATAATCGACCGCACGAAGCGAGCCGAGAACAAAGGCGCGGTCGTCCTGATGATTCACCGGACGTGTCGGCCCCTTGGCTCGACGCACGGAAGCATCGCTATTCAGTCCTACCACAAGGGCGTCTCCTTGGGCCCTCGCGAAGGCTAGGTATTCAGTATGCCCGCGATGAAGGATATCGAAACACCCGTTGGTAAAAACAAGACTCGCTCCCGCAGCACGAAGGCGATCCCGCTCCTGGCGGGCTTCCTCGGCGGTAATGACACGTGGCTCATGCATAAAGAGCAGACTTAAAAAACTCAGACGGATTGAAAAAGAGGAGGGAAATTCTCCTTGTGGGAGTCCTCCGTTTGACGGCGCAACTGCTCGATACGGCGCAGATAGAAATCCAGCGCGGAATCGGGAATGCCGCTGATACGAGCTTTGGTGAATTCCTCAACGGCCTTCTCCCAATGCCTGTCACGATAGTGCAGAACACCCGTCCAGAAATGATCGCGGCTCCGTTCCCTCTCCGGCGAAAGCCCGTGCTTGGGAGCGAGGATCTCGTAGATTTCAATACGGCGACGGCTTGAGGAAACTTTAAGGATCTCGACCGGCCTCACCTCGAGAGACTCCGCCGCAGGCTCGTATGTATCGGGACCGATCAGAATCCGCGTTCCATAAACTGGGCTTGAAGCGCAGAGACGTCGCGCAAAATCCACCGCCGGACCAGCGACGCTGAAACTCCCAAGTCTTCCACCACCAAAAGCAGCGGCAATCATATCCCCGGAATCCAGCCCCATGCGAACATCCAAGCGCCGCTGCCAGCGGGCATCGCACTCTTTGTTCAATTCATCCAATCTGCTAGCCAGATCCACCGCCGCGCGACAGGCCCGGATCGCGTGTCTCTCATCAGGAATTGGCGCACCAAAGACAACGCGAATGCACTCGCCATTGCATTCATCAAGATAGCCGCCGGATTCCACCAAATAATCGGAAGCCGTTTTTAAATATAAATTCGTGATCGCGGTATAATTTTCCGGCGTGAGAAGCTCCATTAATTCCGAGTGATTGTGCACCGACACCACCAGCACCGTCCCATTGATCACCTCGCCGGGGAAGTGAACCGGAACCGAGGAGGCAACCAGAGATCGGAAATCTTCCCGCGCCAGTCGCTGACCAAACAAGCGCTCAAGCGTCTGTTTTCTCGCCCCAGCTTGCGTTCTACCCCAAAGCAAACCCAATCCTAGACTGCATAAAGCGGCCAGAACCGGAGCTAGCGGAGATAGGAATTTGCCATATAGCGCCGAAACCATCGACCAGGTAAAAACCAAAACACAGATTCCAACCGCAGGAACGATTTTTAGAATGGGACGCGAGATATCCACCGTTGTCCAAGCCACTCCAAATGCCAACAGGACAGCAAAAAAAAGCGAGAGCGGCGGTGCGTCAACGGGAGATTTGAAGCCAATAGCTAGGGCCAAAAAGGAATCCAAAAGAACAAATGTCCCGCTGAAAAACGCTAGAGCAGCGATGAAGCTAGAAAGAATACCGATGCCAACACTTGCTTTGAAGTTGCTCATTTTAAAAATTAAACCGATTTAGTCCCCTCTTTATTACAAAGGATTAGCGACCTTCACAATTGGATTCCTTCAAGCATAGCCACCGTCCTAACTTCCCTCCATCTCGTCGCGCCCAGAAAATCTATCATCTGTCATGCCGGTTTCTTTCGGTCATTCACAAACCTTAAGACGCAGAGGAATGTATTGATGCAAATGCCTGTCACGACTGACGAAGGTAAATTTTTCTCTTATAGACATCCATACGAGCATACGGTCGAAGGGATCTTTGTGCTCGGAAATGCGAGCCAGCAAGTGAAATGTGGCGGCAGTCTCGGCTTGGAGTGGAGCTATGTGCCAACCGCTTTCCATGACCATTTGAGGAATGACCTCCAGAGATGCTCCTTGGATTTCAAGTTTACCCAAGGATGACTTCAAAGAGATTTCCCAGAATGAGAGCGGCGAAACATGGATGGTTTTTACTGTCCTCCATGGCAAGTCGGGCGGCAGAGCAAAGCTTGCGCGGAGCATTGAGCGCCCACAAAAGCGAGCATGTGTCCAATAACAATCTCATCCTTTTAAAATATCCGCCTCACTGATTTCCCAATCCTTGCTCATTTGCACTTTCATCTTATCGGCAAACAGAGCGAGCTTGCGCTTGCCGCGTGATTGTGGCGGAGCAAGCACGACCACTGGCTTGTGAGTGCGACCCAAGGTAACGCATACAGATCCGCCGTTCGCCACAATCGCCAACGCCTCAGAAAAACGGGATTTAAAATCTCCCACTGGCATGAACAGAGTTTCCATGGCACAAACGAATCTGAAATTGACAACTTGTTAAATACAACATTCATGCCAATCCATTTTTGTCTTCCGCAGAGAATTTCCTCGAAAATCAAAGCTTAATCAAACTCCCATGAATGCCGGCATCTTTTTGATTTGGCTTACCTCACGGTGTATTCACAGAAGTCACAGCGCATCTAAATCATACAACACTGCAAAGCGGCACCAACCCTCGCTGCCAAGGTGGCGCGCCCGGATGGGATCGAACCATCGACAGCCGGTTTAGAAGACCGGTGCTCTATCCACTGAGCTACGGGCGCTTAGGAAAAATGAAGCCCTTACGCTTTTTGTTGTTTTACTGCACACAAGGTAAACCAAAAGTGAGCCCCCTGCCTCTATGCGCTTAGTTATAATACAAGGACTTTTTGGCCTCCGCAAGAAACAATGAATTCTCATCCGCGTGTTTTGTCTTCAACTTGGTTTCTTCGACTCCCCTCTCGCTTGCGTATTGGTCTAAAAACTCCACACACCGCGTTGTTCCTCATGAAAGCGGTCTTCCGATAGGCTCTATTACCCAGCCAAGAGAAGCTTGAAGGTGGTGAGGATTTTTAAGGAATCTGCCGCCCCGAGTTCCCCAAGTCGTTTCAATGTGGAGGAGTTAATCGGGCGCAGAAGGTCGCAGGCCACAACAAACTCGAATCCGCCCCAATGGACCCTTGCGCGCAAGGGCGTGAGCGTGAGGTTCTCTCGAATCGGACACACCAACTGCGTTGGCAAACCTGCCAAATCAGGATGCTGCAAGCCGACCAAATTCGGCCGCGAGAGATCCGCCGTCGAAGAATATAACGGCAAATTCATTCGGTCACATACGGAGTCGCCTCGTTCAACTCCAGAGTCTCACTACAAACCTTCGGCGTATAGGCCGCCACAGCATCCCGATAAAAAATCTCACGCTCACGGAGCAACTTTTCCCTCACCAGAAGTTCCTGCACAAAAACAGATTTTGGCAATTCTCCCCGCAAAACATCCAAAATATCAAACGCCGATCTACTGAGCGTAAGAGTCTGGCGACTTTGAGACGACTTTTTGGCGATTTTCATGGCAACAATGTGCGGGGGTGAAAGTCCATTGTCAAGGTGACTCCCGCTGAATTATCGGGAGATTATTCTTACTTGGCCAAAAATACCTTGCGAGAGACCTCGCGTTGCGATGCCAAAATTTTAGACAACCCTCTTCTCAAACTCATCCGGGAACTTCGCGAGGAAGCTCTGGGTCGGCCAGGAACAGGCTTCACCAAAGGCACAAATCGTGCGACCGGCGATGTTGTCCGCAATGTTTTTGAGGTTTTTGGCGTCATCAGGCTTGGCTCCCTCGTCCATAATGCGCGTGGTAACTTTGGACATCCAAAGACTCCCTTCGCGGCAAGGGGTGCACTGACCGCAACTCTCGTGAGCGTAGAATTGATTGAGGTTGTTGAGGGCCCAAACCATGTCGCGCGTGTCGTCCATGATCATCACCCCACCACTACCCACCATGGTTCCTGCGGCTTGGAGCGAGGAGGCGTCCATCACGAGATCAAGAAGGGGGGTCTCCTTGTCGATCATCTGACCGTCCTCGCTTTTGACCTTCATTTTAAAGACCTCACCAGCGCGCAGGACCTTGGCGGAACTTCCACCAGGGATAACTGCTTTGAGCGTACGACCAGGCTTGAGACCGCCGCAGACGTCAAAAATCAATTCACCAAGTGTCACCCCTCCACAAGGGATCTCGTAAAATCCGGGGCGAACGACGTCACCGCTCACGCACATGGTACGAGTGCCGCCATCGCCGGGAGTTCCCATGCGAGAATATTCGTCGGCACCCATCGAGATGATGTGCTTCACGTGGCAGATCGTTTCCACGTTATTGACGATCGTGGGCTTCATGTAGAGGCCTAGAACGGCAGGAAAGTAGGGAGGTTTGATGCGGGGATATGGGCGTTTGCCCTCGAGGGATTCCAGAAGACTGGTCTCTTCACCGCAAATATAGGCGCCGGCACCTTGATGCACGTAAATGTCTAAGTCGAATCCCGAGCCGAGAATATTTTTACCGAGAAAACCTTTTGCGCGGGCCTCCTTGATGGCATTCCACACGATCTTGGCAGCCTTAGGGAATTCGCAACGGATGTAGATGTAGGAAAGATGGACGTTCGTGGCGAAGGCCGCGATGACGAGCCCTTCGATGAGTTGGTGGGGATCTTGGTGCAGGATGTAGCGATCCTTGAACGTGCCGGGTTCGGACTCATCGGCATTGACGACGATGTAGTGAGGCTTGCCATCATCGTATTTGATGAAGCTCCATTTCGCGCCAGCGGGAAATCCAGCACCACCACGACCACGGAGGTTCGCTGCCTTGACGAGATCGACGATCTCACCCGGCTTCATGGTGAAAGCTTTTTTCAGAGATTCATAGCCGCCATGGGCGAGGTAGGTCTCGATGTCGGGAGCGTAGCCCGGCTTGCTGATATTTCCAAAAATGATCCGACGTTCTTTCGGATGCGGAGTAGGTAGGAGTGAGACCATTGTTATTTGTATTGATCTACGATTGCAGGGACATCCGAGAGGGCGATATTTTCGACGAGTTCGTCATTGATGAGCGCGACTGGAGCGCTGCCGCAACTGGCGAGACACTCGACAAATTCGACGCTGAAATTTCCGTCGGAAGATGTCGGCGGAGCCTCACCAAATCCATGACTATGGCAATGCGGGTCGATGCCGACGGATTGACAAAATTTTTCTCGAACCTCGTAACTGCCTGCCATGGCACAAGCCAACGTGCGGCAGACTCGAATGATGGTTTTTCCTGCGCGTTCGCGACGGAACCACGGGTAGAATGTCACAACCTCGAGGATATTCACGGGCGTGAGTTCGAGCTTAGCGGCGATCCATTCCACTCCACTATCGTCGATAAAACCAAAGTGGTTTTGCCAAAGGTGAAGAAGAGGCAGGGAGGCGCTCCGCTTCGAAACAGGGTAATGGGAAACCAACTCGTCGGCTTCGGCCAAAAGTTCCGGAGTGATCGCATCTGCTTGGCAGGTCATCGTCTCAGTCATCGTCGGCATTTATCGGTGGTTCACCCCTGCTCATCAAGCAAAACGATTCATGAGCAACGAAGAAAAAGCACCTTGGGAGTAAAACGCCTTTAGAGAAGCTCCAATCGAAGTATGTCGAGAGCGGCTTGAGTGGCGAGTTGCTTGAAGGTGAGGCGGTCTGTCGGAAATCGGGCCTCGCGACAAATCGTCTCTTTTCCCTCACGGGCCAAGGCGATGAAAACAAGACCAACCGGCTTTTCGGGGGATCCCCCATCAGGGCCAGCTATTCCGGTGATCGAGAGAGCGAAGGTCGCACCCACCTTTTCGCGAGCCCCTTCCGCCATCGCGCGAGCAACAGATTCGCTCACAGCGCCGAACTCCTTAAGCAAAGTCGGATCCACGCCGAGGAGATCCACTTTGGCTTCGTTCGAGTAGGTGATAAAACCCTGATTAAAAATCTGCGAAGAACCAGGCGTATCGGTGATGCGGCTGGCGAGGAGCCCGCCCGTGCAGGATTCCGCTGTACTGAGGGAAAGGTTTCGAGCGGTGAGGCTGGCCACAATACTAGCCTCCATCCCCTCCCCGTTTGAGGAAACAAGGTACTTTCCGAGAGCCTCGATGACTCCAGGCTCAACGGTATCGAGAATGTCGCTCTGAGCAATGAGACGGAAATCGACTTCGTTCGGCCTCGCGCAGTAGCCAACTTCAATGTCGGGGTTGGAGCTGAGTTGCAGGCCCACCATTTGCTCTACGGCGCTTTCGCCAAGGCCAACCACGCGGTAGGTGCGGCACTCCCTCGCATCTAAGTTCTGGGCTATTTCCTGAAGGATGGGCAGGACGGAATCACGGAACATCGGCTGCAACTCACGCGGCGGACCAGGCAGAAGAAAGATGTGAGGCGAGGCCGATGAAGGGTGACTCACTCGCGGAAAATAAAGCCCGGGAGCGGTGCCATGGCTGTTTCTAAGGACAGCAGCCCCTTGCGGAACCATGGTTTGGCGGAGCATGCGATCGAGAAAAGCGTAGCCACGGGCGGAGAGACGGGCCTCGATCGCGGCGCGAATTTCTTGATTCGCTTCCAACTTCCTACCCAAAAGCTCAGCGACGACTTCGCGAGTGATGTCATCGGTGGTGGGCCCAAGCCCACCGGTCACAAAAAGGATATCCGCACGGTCAAAAGCCTCCAGAACCCCATCCCTAATAGCAGGGCCATCGGGAACAGTCGTCTGGCGGGCAATACGGAGACCGAGTGGAAAAATCTGTTTCGCTAGCCAGCCCGCATGGGTGTTGACGACCTCGCCGAGCAAGAGTTCGGTCCCGACATTAAGAACTTCGACAATCATTTATTGATAGTGGCACCCGCAAGCACCTCCATCCAAGACTTGATTCTCGCACGCTTTTCCTTATCGCCGGCAAGGTCGTAGACGTAGAGAAGATTGGCTAATATCCGAAGCAGGAACTGCCTGGAATTAGCTGGCAGCAGGTGAAAATCCCGCAACTCCATCCCCTGCCTAATGAGGATCTGCTCAATGTCGGCGCGAGATAGAATGCGACCTCCATGGAATGGATCAAAAAAAACATCACCATGCCGAGCGATGAAGTGCCCAGGAAGATTGATCCCCTCTATCTTCATCCCAGCGCGGGCCGCGACCATTTGATAAAGAAGGGTCAGCGTGATCGGAATCCCCATGCGGGTCTCGATGATGTAGGGGAGGTGGGAATTTTCTTCACAGTAATATTGAACCGAATTCCCACGAATCTCGAGTTCCTCACCGAGGAATTCCGACAAAAGTTGAACGCGTTCGGCATTATCCGTAACACAAGCCACACGCTCAAGAAACTCACTCCCCCAGTCGTTGATCTGATCCCGAAAGTCGAGCAGGGATGCGCTCGGATCAATCACCTTCGCTAGAGCCCAAGCGGCCTCCTCGATGTCTAAGATCTCACCCGAGAGAAGGCAAAGCAGATTAAAATCGTCCTCCGCGCGGCAGCCATCGATGTGCGTGAGAACATCTCGAGCGTGAAACGAAACACGGGCATCGTCCGCATTCGCGAGTTCTTGGAGGGCGGAGGGATTATCTTCCCCGATAACGGTCAATTGTTCTTTTACCAATCGAATTGTATCGGGATCGTCGTCACTGAGGAGTTTGGCCAAAGCCAGCGTGGTGGAACCCATTTGAGTTTTAATAAACTCGGGTTTCACCCCGTTGCAAGCGATGACTTTTTTGATAGGCGCGCGGAAGCCGAAAAAGCGGTTCCGCTCTCCCTTATCAAGAAACGCTATCCAAGCCGAAGGCGGTATGGGCCAACTTAGCAGCTAACTCGATCTGAGCTTCGTCAATGATAACGGCAATCTTGATTTCCGAAGTCGAGATCATCTGAATATTGACTCCACCGTGACCAAGGCTCTCGAAGAGCGTTGCAGCGACTCCGGAGTGGGAACGCATTCCGATGCCGACTACACTGAGCTTCGCGATGCCGCTTTTCTTGGTGACTTGGCCAGCACCGATCTCGGCCGCCACTCGGTCAATGAGATCACCGAGTTTCTCAAGCTCGTCCGCGCTCAACGTGAACGAAATGTCCGTAGACCCGCTCACAGAGACGTTTTGAACGATGACATCGATAATCACATTCGCTTCCGATAACGCCGTGAAGATGCGTGAGGCCGTACCGGGCTTATCCGGAACGTTGGTGATGGTGACTTTGGCTTGTTTACGCTCGATGCTGACGCCGCGGACGACGACATTTTCGAGACCGATTGATTCTTCTTTCACAATGGTTCCCCGGTTGGTGTTGAAACTGCTTCGCACCTCGAAAGGCACTTTGAATTTTTTGGCAAACTCGACCGAGCGAGACTGCATGACCTTCGAGCCGCTACTGGCCATTTCGAGAAGCTCGTCGTAGGCGATCACGTCGATCTTACGGGCGTTAGGAACGACTCGAGGGTCGCAGGTATAAACGCCATCGACATCCGTATAAATCTCACACATGTCCGCTTTAACGGCCGCCGCGATGGCAATCGCCGTGAGATCCGACCCACCGCGACCGAGTGTAGTGATGCGACCTTCGAGGGTCTGGCCTTGGAAGCCTGCGACGATACAGACAAAACCCTCCTTGAGGTATTGGCGGACTTTGCGAGGCGCGATGTTGGAAATCTTGGCCTTCGTGTGAATGCCATTTGTGATGATGCCGGCTTGGGCGCCTGTGAGCGAAACGGCCTTCCCTCCGAGCGCATTGATAGCCATGGCGGTGAGCGCAATCGTCGTCTGCTCGCCGGTAGCAAGAAGCACGTCCATCTCTCTCTCCGTCGGTTGAGAGGAAACATCGCGAGCCAGTTTAATGAGCCCATCGGTAACTCCCGACATCGCCGAAACAACGACCACGATCGAGTTTCCCTCCTGCTGAGAGGCGATCACTCGACGGGCGACGTTGAGGATTCTTTCTGGTGTGCCGACGGATGTGCCGCCGTATTTTTGAACGATCAATGCCATGAGAAAAGGGTCAGTTTTTGTCCAACACCGCACGAACGGCGCTCAATGTCGCATCCGACTCGGATGGTGTGAAGTTACCGAATTTCACGGGCGTATCCGAATCCTTGAGTCCATGCCCAGTCACGGTGAGAACCACCCTAGCGCCGGGACGGAGCGCCGTACTGAAGGGGCAGGAAGCACAACGCGAGCAGGAGAGGCATTTGAGCAATCCAGCGACACTTGCCGCGCTGGCTGGCTCCACAAAAATCCCCTCATTCACAGCAAGCCAACTTTGAGCAGCCATGATCTCCTCGTCGGTCACAATATCAATACACCCGCCGGACTGCGAAACAGCATCATTGGCACCCTGCCAACTGGCGGGATTGCCTATGCGGATGGCAGTGGCGACCGTATCGGGATGCTCAATCGGATGGCCATTGAAAATCGGGGCCGATCCGGCAGCTTGGAATCCCACCATTCTTGGGAGTCGGGTGGATCGACCGGCGGCATGGAATTCTTGGTAGCCCTTCCAATACGCCGTGATGTTGCCTGCATTTCCAACAGGAAGGATGTGAATATCGGGTGCATCTCCGAGATCCTCGATGACTTCAAAAGCTGCCGTCTTCTGTCCTTCGATGCGGTGAGGGTTGATCGAATTCACGATCGCAACACCTTCGACTCCACCGAACTCACGGACAATGCGGAGGGCGTCATCGAAGTTACCGCGGATCGCTACAACCTTCGCTCCGTAGACAAAAGCCTGCACCAGCTTGCCAATGGCGATCTTTCCGGCAGGCAAGATCACTGCGCACTTGACCCCAGCGCGAGCCGCATAGGCGGCAGCGGCAGCGGAAGTATTGCCGGTCGAAGCACAGATGACTGTTTTTGCCCCTTCTTCCACCGCCTTCGAAATCGCGACCGTCATGCCACGGTCTTTGAAAGACCCCGTGGGATTAAGACCTTCGTATTTGAGGTAAACCTCGGCCCCGGTTTTTTGGCTGAGTCGCGGGGAATGAATGAGTGGGGTCGACCCCTCACTCAAAGAGATGACCGGCGTGGAAGCGGATACCGGAAGATATTTTCTGTAGCGGTGAATGACACCTTTATCGTTAAGCGGCTCGTTCACGAGAAGGACTCCATGTGCAATAAGAGTGGGGTGCCTTTCACGCAAGGCAGCGAGGCGAGTTCATCGGCCGTTTTTTTCATTGGTCCATATGGTGCATCG
>CAMBAQ010000037.1 GCA_945863785.1 Chthoniobacter flavus | reverse complement strand
CAAATTCTTTGCGTTGTCCGTGGCGCTCTTCATTGCTACCATTCGAGCGCTTTGCTCTGAGGCACGCGAGGTAAGTTGGGCCTGATAGACGATGTAATGGATGTAGGAGGGGAGGATCGCATCCAAAACAGCGGAGGCTGATGGCTCAAACTCGATGCCGCTTTCAACCGGTTCGGATGGCTCGTAGTTACTTTTGATGCCGACTTCTTCGAGACAGGTGAGAGGCAGGATCGGGAGTGCGGTTGGCACTTGCGATAGCGTATTGACGAAGCGTGGGAAGAGGATGGTCACCTTATCCACACTGCCATCGAGGAATTTCTCTCGGCAGAATCGCGAGATTTGTTTGGATTTTGCAAACGACGGGCGTTCTTCCAATGGAAAATCGGCGATCATATTGCGGCCTGTACGAGCAAGGAACTGAACCCCTTTGCGGCCTATGGCCACAAATTGGGTGGTCTTGGCGTTAAACGTACCCACTTCGCGGAGGACGTTCGTATTGAGACCACCGCAAAGTCCTTTATCGCTCGTCATGAGAATGACGAGTTCGTTTTTGACTTCCCGTTGCTCGAGGAGCGGGTGGGTGGAAGGGTCAATGTTGTCGCGAAGGGAAACGATCACACGATTCAAAAGCATCGCGTAGTCGCGGCCGCTGAGCGCTGCCTGTTGGGCTTTGCGCATTTTGGATGCCGCCACCCTCTGCATTGCTTTGGTGATCTGCGAATTGTTTTTGACCGACTTGATGCGTCGGCGGATCTCTCTAAGGTTGGCCATGGTAGATCAACGATTAAAAGATTTGAAGTCTTCGAGTGCGGCTGTGAGTTCTTTTTCCACTTCCTCATCGAACTGGCGTTTCTTGCCAAGTTTTTCAAGGATGCTGGATTTGCGGGTGGAAATGAATTCCACGAATTTATTCTGAGTTTCCTTGACCTTATCGACGGCGATTGGGTCAAAGAGACCTTTTTGCATAGCCCAGAGGACGGTGGCCTGCATCTCGACCGCAATTGGGTTGTATTGGGCTTGCTTAAAGAGCTCCACGATACGGGCGCCACGCTCGAGTGTGGACTTCGTGCGGGCATCGAGGTCGGATCCGAACTGGGCGAATGCCGCCAACTCGCGGTATTGAGCAAGGTCACCCTTGATCTTGCCGGCAACTTGCTTCATGGCCTTGATTTGAGCGGCGGAACCGACGCGAGAAACCGCGAGACCGACCGAGATAGCGGGACGGATGCCTTGGTAGAACAAATCGGTTTCCAAGTAAATCTGACCGTCCGTGATGGAGATGACGTTCGTTGGGATGTAGGCGGACACGTCGCCGGCTTGGGTTTCAATGATCGGCAGGGCCGTGAGCGAGCCATTGCCACAATCCTCTGCAAGACGAGCGGAGCGCTCGAGCAAGCGGCTGTGGAGATAGAACACGTCGCCAGGATAAGCTTCGCGGCCGGATGGACGCTTGAGCAAGAGTGAAATCTGGCGGTAGGCAAAAGCATGCTTCGTAAGATCGTCGAATACGATAAGGGCATCCATGCCGTTATCCATGAACCATTCACCCATGGCTGCTCCTGAGAAGGGAGCGATGTATTGGTCGGCGGCGGAATCGGATGCCGTTGCTGCGACAATGATGGTATATTTGAGAGCGTCGTTCTTTTCGAGAGCGGTGACTACGCGGGCGATGTTCGCGTTCTTTTGTCCTACAGCGACGTAGATCGAGTAAATCGGGCGGAAATTTGGGTCGCCACTTTCTTCAGCAGCGCGGTTGATTTTCGCTTGGTTGATCATCGTATCCAAGGCGATCGTTGTTTTGCCGGTCGCACGGTCACCGATGATGAGTTCACGTTGTCCACGCCCTACAGGAATCATAGCGTCAATGCTCATGATGCCAGTTTGAACGGGTTGGCTCACGCTGCGGCGCTTGATGATGCCAGGAGCGATTTTTTCAACGGGGTAGTTGGTTGTGCCTGCGATGGGGCCTTTGCCATCAATCGGACGACCGAGGGAATCGGTTACGCGGCCGAGTAGTCCTTTTCCAACCGGGACCTGCAGGAGGCGGCCTGTGGTTTTGACTTCGTCGCCTTCACGGATCTTGGTGAAATCGCCGAGGATGATCGCACCCACTTCGGTTTCTTCCAAGTTGAGGGCCAGGCCGGTGATTCCGCCTGGGAATTCAAGCATTTCGTTGAGTTTGACATCACTCAAGCCTTCGATGCGGGCGATGCCGTCGCCGATTTCACGGACGGTACCGACATTCGTTTGTTTGGCTGAGTTGCTTTTGATGGCGCTGATTTTTGATTCGAGTTCGAGGACGATGTTGCTCATGAGTCTTAGGAATTAGGATTGTTTGATTGCTTCGAGACGGGATTTGATGCTGCCGTCCCAGACATTGCTGCCGAGTTGAATGCGGAGTCCGCCGATGAGATCGGGGGTGTGATGGAATTCTGCCGTGATGCGGCCGAATTTTTCTGTGAGGCTGGCCTGGATCTCACGGGCCTTGATTTCAGTGAGTGGGGAGGCGCTTTGAATTTTGGCGTGGTACTTGGAGACTTCCAAACGCACCAACCGAGCAAGAAACTTTAGCATTTGAATGTAGTTCCTCGGTTTTTTGGTGGCGATTTCGTCAAAGATGGATCGCAGACGATTCTCGTCGAGGCGACCATCGACATGGGCCATCTCGAAAAGGTCTTTGGATTGGCGGCGTGCTTCCCGGCTCAGTTTCATGTTAGGATATTAAGCGGCGAGTTGATTGGTCGTCTCGCTGGCGAGGCGTTCTTGGTCAGCGGGAGTGAGGATCTTGCCGACAACTTTCGATGTGGTATTCACGACCAAGTTCACCATTTCTTTTTTCACTTCGGCGACCATGCGGGCCTGATCGAGTTCCACAGTCTCACGGGCTTTAACGAGAATGTTCTCTGCATCACGGACAGCCTGTTGGATGTGCTTTTGAGATTGGGAGTCGCTGGCGAGACGGCCTTCTTCGATGATGCGTTGGGCATCGGCATTCGCTTTGCGAAGGATCTCTTGGCAGCGGGCTTCGGATTCGGCGAGTTGCTTTTTGATCTTCGCGGCGTTCGCTTGGCCTTCCTCGATGGTGCGCCGACGCTCTTCAAAAATGGCGATCACAGGAGCAAAAGCGAACTTTTTGAGGATCATGTAGACGATAAGAAATAGGATGACTTGGGCGAGAAATTTCGGCCAATTAACGCCAAATTGCGTGAGGAGTTGTGTTACGGTATCCATGAAGAGTGATGTGAGCTTTTGTGAAAGAAAATGGGACCGGAAGCGCAACGGAGGATCCGCGCGCTTCCGGTTGCTTAATTAGCGTCCTCCGAAGGCGAGGATAAGAGCGTAAATCGCGATGGCCTCAGAGAGAGCCATTCCGATGATGCTCAGTGTGAGCACTTTTCCAGATGCACCTGGATTACGGCCAACAGCCTCTACGGCTTTTGCACCGATCATTCCAATGCCTAGAGCGGCTCCTGCACCCGCCACGGCGAGTGTGAAGCTTCCAGTGATTCCGCCGGCGGTGGCCGCGGCTTCTGCGATGAGTTGTGGTATCATTTGTATTTTTCTTTGTGGTGTTTTTCTTCGTCGCCCGCAGTCTTGCCACGGTCCCGACGAAAAAAGGGTTTTAGTGACCTTCGCCTTCCTCGTGGGCAGTCGAAAGTTGGATGTAAACGGAGCAGAGGAGCATGAATACGGCGGCTTGGAGGAGGCCGACGAGAATCTCCAGAAAGTAGAAGGGCAGCGGGATGGTTACCGACATGATGTAACTAGCCCATGAGGGAAGATTGAGTTGCTTGCCCAAGGTAATCATGGTCGATAGCAGGTTCTCACCCGCAAAAACGTTTCCATAGAGTCGCAGTGACAGCGAAACGGGACGGAAGGCCATCGAGACAACCTCGATCACACCAACAAAGAGGAAAACGGGAATGAGGATGATGGCCATGATGCCGGTCAATCCGCCTTTAACTCCAAAAATGTGGCTCAGGAAATTTTTGACACCCACTTCGGTGAGGGACCAGTAGAGCCAGAAAATCATGAATACGGTGGACATTGCCAAGGTCATGTTCAGGTCGGCTGTGGTTGGTCGAAGGATGGGGGTGGTGATCTCAGGGACGTAGAGCATACCTTCCCCGGCATGACCCCAACCAATCGAACCCACGCCTGGAAGGAGACCAAACCAGTTTGAGACAATAATGAAGATGAAGAGGGTCGCCAGCATGGGGAAAACGCGGGCTACCATGTGAGAGCCAACGATGCTCTCGACTAAGTCATAGAGACCTTGCACCACCGCTTCGAAAAAGTTCTGCGAAGCGCCTGGTATCACTGTCATGTTTTTGGTGGCCTTGCGGGCGAACCAAATAATGAACGCCGCTACGGCGAAACTCACAAAAACGGAATTGGACAACCAATCAAGGAAAGGAACGCCCTTTTCATCCGGGAAAATGGACGGAGCATGGAGCGATAGGACGGACGCGATGAGATTGATGGAAAGCATGGATCTTCGTCAAAAAATGGTTTTCTGCAGCTGTGGAAGTTTGCCTGACCGTTTGGTAGTCGGAAACCCTACAGGTTGCGGAGGGGGGATTTGATAACACACCCGCGATCTCAGGCAACTCAAAAGACAAAAAAAGTGTCTGATTGGAGTATTATTAATTGCTTCGTCTTTGAATGAGGACGCGAAAGGCTTCGCCCGCCTCGAGGAAAGGCATGGGAAGTGATGCTGTAGCTCCCTGTTCTTTCAAAAAGGCGAGGAGCGTAGAGCTGGTCTCTACGCTCCATCCAAGGTTGGTGCCCCATTTTTCGAGGTCGGTGAAATTCACGTCGGCCGTGATGTCACAGAAGCCGGGGTTTTTAAAAACATCGTTGCCGCTTAGGCGTTGCTGGACCGCGTATCCACGAAGTGAACCTGCAGGTCGCCGATGATAAAGCTTCTTCGACAGTTCACCGTAATCAATCGTCAGAATCGCTCCCGACATCCAATGCGGGGCCCAAGCTTCCTGCCAGCGGCGATAGCTTTCGTGGATCTCGACCCGTTGACCGATCGGGTGGGGGTGATCGAAAATACTCGATTCCGGCAAAGTGGCGCTGACGAGTTGCTCGGAGATTTTTCCATCAACGATGTGGAGATGGAGCTCCATCCAACCCCCCTCTGTTTTCTGAAAAATACGGCAAGGGAAGGCGTCGGGGAGTTCGTTCGAGAAGATGTGGGCGTGGCCGTTCGTTGACTGGAGTGCATCTTCCACGCTGTCGTGCCAGACGACACGGAATCCGCGCAGGCGTTCCATTTGCTTCGCGCGAAGTGGGGCGGAGATTTCGACGATGTGGTAGGTCGTGCGCAATCGCGTCCACCAGCCAAGGCGGCGAAGGACGTCCTTGGCGAGTTCGCCGTTGCCAGCGCCGATCTCGATCACGTGCCGAGGGGTTTCTTTTTTGATCCAAGTCGCTATGCCAAGCGAAAGCGAGGAGTCGAGTGTCGCCCAAGTTGAGAAGTCACCCCGGCGACCGACGGTGCGAATCCGGGAGCTGTAGTATCCGAATGCGGGATTGTAGAGGGCCTCTTGCATGAAGCGCTCCGCCGGCACGGTTCCGCCGAGTTTCTCCTGCAAATCCAGCAGGTATGCCCCGGCGTTACTCAAGGTGTGGTGAGGCGCTCCTCCTCGGTGACGAAATCTTGCCACTTGGCTTTGAAGTCAGGTGCGTATCGTTGATCCTGAAAATCCGTCATCAACTCGCGGTGCTGCACGATTTTCACTAGGCGCGGTAGCATTTCTTGATAGACCTCGCGGAGGATTCGTAGCGCGCCTGGTTCACGATCCCAGAGCAGGGCGTAGCTTTGGGTGAATTCCGAGGCGTAGTTCGGTTCGGCTCGATCGCCTGGGAACCACGTGCTGCGGGATGGTTCATCCAACTCTAGGAGCATCGGCGCGATATAAATATTACGCAGGATGCCTTCGATGTATTTCTCGCGTGCCAAGGCCTCCTGGCCCTCCAGAGACGCCGTGATCGCCCATCCGAAAAGGAAGGAAGGTTCCTTGAAGTCGCGCGGATAGGTGTCCGCGTAGTTTTTGAAATAGAGGGAGGCTTTTTCCGCCGACTCGGCCAGAAGATGAAGCATGGGGATTAAAAAGCGGGTGCCCTGATTGTCCGAAGGATTGCACGCCAAGAGATCCTCCAACCCAATCGCGGCCTCAGCGAATCGCGAGAGATGCCAATCCGTCATGGCCCGGCCGTAGATGGCCCTCAAGTACGGGCGCGTGTCCTTATCGATCCACCAAAGTGTGGAGGGATCGTTGCGGCGCTCGCCTTCGCGCTGGATGATCTCTTCGTAGGCCTCGCGGCACGCTTTCCAGTTCGCGCTTTGAAATTCCATGTCGGCCAATTCGATCCTCGCCACCGAGCAGTCGGGATCCTTCGCTAGAGCGAGATTCAAAAGGCTCAGGCGCTTGGATTGCGAGCGGACCCTTAGGGCCGTTCGAGTGAGGCCCCATGCTACTTCGCGAGGCGAGGGAGGTGTTTTGTCTCCGCGGTCGGCCTGCAATACCACCATCCGGGTGACATGTTTGAGATCATCGGGAGCGCTTTTGTCGCCAGGCTGAAAGCGGATCTCCAGTTTGCATTCGGTGGAGAATTCTTTCCAAGCCTCGTGATCCCAATCAGGGCTTTCGGGGATCGTGAGGTGATCTGGCGGCGGGGTTTTGTCGAAAATCTTGTAGAGTGTGGTCTCGATGCGCGCTTGATCGAGTTCCTCCATGATCTCTGGCGGGGCGACGGGAGTTCCAGTGCGGTCGCAGATGACCACAAGCGTGGGGATGAACCAATCCTTCCCAACGGGTGCTGGAACGGATTCCTCAAGATCGATCCAATAGAGATACCAGATGTTTTTGGGGACTTTGAGCGCTTGAATCATGAGCGCCAGTTGATCTCCAGGCGTTGCTTGCGGCCGAATCGGTCGTGGTAGAAAATCTCTTTATTCTGCGCCCCGAACTCATGGACCATGCGCGTCACCTTAACGTCGAAGCAGCAGTATTTCGCGATTTCCAGCATTTTGCCTTCGCGCCACCAGCGTATGGCTTCCAGGCCCTCGGCCGTTTTGCCCACGCCGAGTGTGCCCATGGCGACATCGTCGAGTTTGAGGCGGTGGCCGGCGGATTTTTCTATTTCCACCAAGAGATCGAGGGTCACCAAGGCTTCGGGAAGCGACAGGATCGTGTAGCCCATGAGAACTTCATAATCGAAGCGAATCACATTGTATCCGACGACCAGATCAGCCCGCTGGAGGCGCTTGATAAGGGCATCGGCTTGGTTTTCGCCAAAAATCTCGTAGCGCTCGTCCTTCGTGCTGTAAGTAACACCGACGGACATGCCCATCTCGTGCTTTTTGTCCCAACCGCCTACGTCATTCGCGGTACGCTGGGTCTCAAGGTCAAAGTAAACTATGTCCATTACTCAAGCGGGAGCGGGCCCCAATCAGCGTTGGAGCTTGCTGTCGAGCATGCCGACGATCTGCCGAGTCTTCTCGTCTGCTTCCATGCGCTTTTTTACGAGTTTGCAGGCGTGGATGACCGTGCCGTGATCTTTGCCGCCGAAGGCGTCTCCGATATCGCAGAGCGAGGAGCTTGTATGCTGGCGGGAGAGGAACATAGCAATCTGGCGAGGGAAGGCGATATTGGCCTGCCGACGTTTGCTGGTCATATCCGCCAACCGAACATCGAAGTGCTCGGCCACGCGGCGTTGGATCGCATCGATCGTGATGGTCTTGCGTGCTTGCTCCTGGAAAATATCCCGCAAGAGATTCTCGATCGACTCTTGGGTGATGGGTTTTTCGCTCAAGGATGTGTAGGAAGCCACTCGCATGAGGGCGCCTTCAAGGCGGCGGACGTTGTTGCGAATTTTGTCTGCTAGAAATTCAATGATCCAAGGCTCGAGCTTGAGATTGAGGCCTTCGGCCTTGCTGCGCAGAATTGCGATGCGTGTCTCGGTGTCCGGTGGTTGGATTTCCGCCGTCATCCCCCACTCAAAGCGGGAGACCAAGCGGTGCTCTAGCTTTTCGATCTCACTCGCAGGGCGGTCGCTCGAAAGAATGATCTGCTTGTGGCCGTCATGGAGAGCATTGAACGTGTGGAAAAACTCTTCCTGCGAACGTTCTTTGCCCGCAAAAAATTGGATATCGTCAATCAGAAGAACGTCGGCCTGACGGTATTTTTTGCGGAATTTGACGAGTGTTCCGTGCTGGATGGCGTCAATGAACTCGTTTGTAAACTGTTCACTGGAAAGGTAAACGATCTTGGCTGATTTGTTGGTCGCTTGGACATGGTGCCCGATCGCGTGGAGAAGATGGGTCTTGCCCAATCCGCTCACGCCATAAATGAAAAGGGGATTGTAGGTCGTCGCTGGCGACTTCGCCACCGCCAAAGCGGCCGAATGCGCGAACTCGTTATTCGAGCCCACTACGAATGCGTCAAAAGTATTTCGCGGATTCATCGCGCCAGCCAACGTGGCGGGGGTTTTCTCTCGCGGGGCCTTGGGGGACGGAGCCGCTGGACGAGGCGCGATCTCCACTTCGTTCGAGGAGGTGAACTCAACATGGGTCACGCTTGGCAAGGTCGCTTGGACGGATTCCTTCACGATTGGAAGGTAGTTGCTCTCAATGAAAAATTGGTGAATCGGATTGGGAACGCTCAATGTTACCGTGTCGCTGGACAGCGCTGCGATCCTGACGCCAGAGAACCAGCGGTCGAACCCATCGGAACTCACTCTCTCGCGGATCCGTTTTGAAATCTGTTCCCAGCTATCGATTTGTGATTTAATCATTTTTATTTGTGCGGGGGCTAGAAAATGTCGTTGGGGAGCTGATCGCCTTTTGGCAATTCCTGTAAGCGTGGTGCGGGCCCGGCAAATGTCTCAGTCGTGATGCATGCCATACGAAGGCATCGCAAAAACGAAACAGAAATTTGGGGCGAAAAGTTATTCACAAGTTATACACATCCTGTCAGTTGGCTAACGAGACAGGATCCACACAATAAAAATCCCAGCCCCCTTGCTCAAGAAAAAAGAGCTTTTTTGGGCGATAAAAATTTCTCGTTTTCGGGGATATTTTCTTGACCCCTTCGGAAGTCCAGCAGGCATGGGCATTCCGGCGGTGTTGGTTATTTCGAGTTGGAGAAAAAGTCACCGCTGATGTGACAGTTTGGAATTTCAAAAGCGATTTCGGCGGCGGTCGAAATCAAAAAAGAGGGGAAGTGCTCGGGGTGGGACTCGAACCCACATTCCTTGCGGAACCAGATCCTAAGTCTGGCGCGTCTGCCAATTTCGCCACCCGAGCTTACTCTGTAAATCAAAGGCTTAGGAGGCTTTGATTGCTTGCTTTTTGTGTTTGTGCTGCAATTTTTTCTACACCTTCTTCCTGCCAGGAAATAAGACAGAGGTCGTCTCGAGGCAATGTCATAGGTGCCATTCTCCAGCACGCAATCACCCTCTTATTTGGCAAGGTCTGGGGCAAGCACAAAATGCCAATACCAAAGTTTGCTGCCCCCGATTTTCTCCGTGAATGAGACCCCCCCTGATCGATGGAGGCCCTAGCGACCAGATCCGATCTTGCTTTTCCCTTAGACCGTTCGCTATCGCGCGGGTGGTCTCCGGTTGCCCACCCTTGGCCACACATTTGTCTTTCCCTCCGCGACTTCGCGACTTCGCGGGAGCATCTCTTCTCCCAGCGACGAAGTTCAGAGCTTAGGATCGGGGGCAAAGAGGTATTTGTATTTTCCGTAGCCTTCCTTTTCGAGGTTTTCAGCAGGAATGAATCGGAGCGATGCGGAGTTAATACAATAGCGGATTCCAGTTGGGGCGGGGCCATCGGGGAAGACGTGGCCAAGGTGGGAATTGCCTTTCACGGAGCGCGCCTCCACACGTTCCATTCCATGCGAGGCATCTTTTTTTTCCTCGATGCTCGCTGGAGTGATCGGTTTGAAAAAACTCGGCCAACCCGTTCCAGAATCAAACTTGTCTTTCGAGCTGAATAGCGGTTCGCCAGAAACGATGCAGACATAGATGCCCTCGCGGTGGTTATTCCAAAACTCATTGCGGAATGGCGGTTCGGTCCCGCATTGCATGGTCACATGCTCTTGGATCGGGGTGAGGGCGGGTTTGGTATCGTCGGCGTTCAAAGCAAGTGGGGTTGTTAGGAGTAAAAGCAAAAATCTTTTGATCATAGTTCAAGCTCCTTTAGCGAATCAATGGTGGGAGTGGGCCCGCGGAGGACCGAGAATTTCGCTGAGGATCATGGCTTGACGGCTTGTGCCGCGACCGTGAAGCAGGGAGGCCCAGTGATTCGAGCTTCCGAGGGAAACCCGAGGGGCGATGCTTTTTAATGGCACCACGATGGGAGGGGCGGGAAGTGGACGGGGAAAGGGAATGCTCGGCAAGGGCTGCTCGAATATGGGAGGGCTGGATTGGATCGGAGGTGGAACTGGTTCCACGGATGTGGGGAAGCCGAAAGTCTCCATGAATTCCCGAAGCGATTCCTCGGTTTGATTGGTCTGCGGTGGTTCGACGGGGTGGGGGTGCGATGCGGGAGCCTGTCCTTCGTTCTCCAGATTCTCTATGCGGCGTTTTTCACGCTGCTTGGCGGATTTGTCGATGAGCCAGTTGACAAGGCTGATCGCGCCAATGATGAGAATCAGGACGATTTGTTGTTCCATGACGGATCAGGCGGCGGACTCGGATTTTGCAATAGAGGCCCGCATGGACGTGTCGGACTCGAGGTTTTTCATCTTAACGTAGTCCATGATTCCCAAGTTGCCGTTGCGGAAAGCCTCGGCCATGGCTTGGGGAACTTGGGCTTCCGCCTCGACGACCTTCGCCTGCATTTCTTGTGTGCGGGCTTTCATTTCCTGCTCGGTTGCGACGGCGGCAGCGCGGCGCATCTCGGCTTTGGCTTGGGCAACGACTTTATCCGCCTCGGCTTGTTCGGCCTGAAGTTTGGCGCCGATATTGTCCCCGATATCAATGTCAGCGATATCAACCGAGAGAATCTCAAAGGCGGTTCCGGTATCGAGACCCTTATCTAACACAGTGCGAGAAATGCGATCCGGGTTTTCCAATACATCTTTATAGGAAACAGCGGATCCGATCGAGGTGATGATGCCTTCGCCCACGCGGGCAACGATTGTTTCCTCGGTGGCCCCGCCGACGAAGCGATTGAGGTTTGAGCGGACAGTGACGCGGGCGCGAACCTTGACCCCGATTCCGTCGCGTGCGACCGCGTCGATGGTGGTCTTGCCGGTGGTTGGGTTCGGGCAGTCGATGACTTTTGGATTGATGCTGGTGCGGACGGCCTCAAGTACGGTTTTGCTAGTGCCTTTGATAGCCAGATCGATCGCGCAGGCGCGGTTGTAATCAAGGACGATGCCCGCTTTATCGGCAGCGATGAGCGCCAGAACGACGTGGGCCACATTGCCGCCAGCGAGGAAATGAGCTTCGAGAGGATCCGTATCGATGGCGATGCCGGCCTTCACTGCTGTCACCCGGCTATCGACAATCAGGCCAATCGGAACTCGGCGGAGGCGCATTCCGATGAGCTTGGCGAAGGAGACGGGAGCGTCCGCCAGCTTGGCGCGGAGCCAGGTCCCAAAAAAATTCAGGAGGATTACGACGACTACCAATCCAACAACGAGGGATGCGGCGAAGAGAAAATAGACGGCAAATTGAGAAATCATAAGAGAGTGTGTTTTTGTCAGCGGGAAGATGGCACACCTCATTCCATTCGCCACAAAAATATTTAGGTTTTTTTAATTACACTTTTACTTCCCCGCTTGCAGAGTCGCCCCTTGGCGGGATATGGCTATGGTATATGAGTAACAAGTCCGTCCACTCCTCCGCTCCAGTGAGCCAGACTGCCGTTCTGATGACCTGCGCTTGCGTTGTTCTTTTGGCCATCTTCCGAGTTTTGCACGCGACGGTGCTGCCTGAGTGGCCAAATTTCTCCCCGATGGCAGCGGTTGCATTCTGCGGAGGGTTTCTGTTGCCCGGTTGGATGGCTTGGGGTGTGCCGCTGGGTGCTCTTTTTATCTCGGACTTATTGCTGGCCGCGTTTCTCGGCTATCCCGCATTTGGGCTCGGACAAACGGCGGCATGGCTTTCTCTGGCCCTCATCGTTGCTATCGGACGCGGAATGGCCGCGCGTTCCATTCACTCGCTGACGGGCATATTCTCCGGTCTCTTTGCCGGAGGGATCCTCTTTTACTTCATCACCAACGCCGTTTGCTGGCTCACCATGCCTGCGTATCCACGCGGCCTCGACGGTTTGTGGATGTCGCTCACGACCGGTTTGCCTGGCTTCCCGCCATCCTGGCTCTTTTTCCGCAATTCCCTCATTTCCGATTTCCTCTTTGCTTCGACCCTGCTTTCACTTTGGTCCCTAGCTCGCTCTCGCCGGCAGTCGGCCATCCGTGACAATCGAAGCGAAGTGTAAGGGGGGCTCCGATTGCAAACCTCCACGGTTGCCAAAACTTTTGAGGCAACAGTTTGCTCAGCCCTTTCAAAAAATCTTGCTGATGCGTGCGTTTGTTATATGTCTGCGGAATGATCGTGAGCAACTCCCATCGCTGCATCGTAAAAATCATATCGCTGGCGGCTCTTTGCCTTATAGTAATGAATTGGCAGAGCGAAGCGCAAACGATTGCCCCGCTTCCTACTACCCTGACGAAGTCCGTTTTTGCCCAGTCAAAGTTGCCGTTCCAATTTACGACAGCTTCTGCCTCAGGCAATTCGACATTTTTTAATGGGCTCATCACCATTTCCGCAACAGGAATTATCACGGGAAATGGAACGCTAGAATCCTATTCGAACAATGGATCTACAGTTTTTAAATCCTCAATTAGTGTTTTAGCAGGAAGTCAAATCACTTCCCCAACTTTATACCTCACTCCCAGTAATGTGCGAACACAAGTGGATGGGGTCTATCTAAGTCGTTTCGATACTATAAGATGCGCTGATTATTTTGCTGATGTTTTAGTGCGGATGTCAAACGGCATTGTATTTAGAGGTAAGTGCGCTTACACCTACCGGTTCATATATAACTTAAACGGTAACAATAATGACTCCGGTACAGGCTTTAAGCTTAGCATAACTGGGCCTGGAGGGCATGTTGGTTTTGTGAATACGGGATCATTGAATGACTAGCCGCTGTCCCTGAATCCACTTAATCCCGAAAACGGATTTTCAGACAGGATGGCAGATTCGAAGCGCAGCGAAGAACACTCGCGCTTTGGTCGTTCGCCCAAACCCGCCAAAAACGGGCTTTTCAACAGAATCGAAGCGAAACTTAAGGGGTGAAAAGCTAGCTCCATGTATTGGAGTTAATCGTATGTCTATGACCAGCGAGACAAACGAGAAGGGTAAGACAAAAAATGGCGCGCAGGTTTCAGCTTTTTTCAGACCAATTAGGAGTAAAAATGCTGAAAAATAGTGCCGATAGATTGGGGGAAGAATTGGCAGCAGT
>CAMBAQ010000036.1 GCA_945863785.1 Chthoniobacter flavus | reverse complement strand
GTATCCAAGGAATCGGCTCCAAGGTCCTCGATGAAAGAGGCGTTTGGTGTGACTTGCTCAGCGTTAACGCCGAGTTGTTCAATGATGATATCTTTTACTTTTTCTTCGATGGATTTTTCAGACATGGGATTTAATGTAAGTGCAGGTTGTGAGTAATGAGCGATCGGAAGATTTGCAACAAGTAATTTCGCGACAAATGAACCAAGGCGGGCGACAACTTTGCTGATGATAAAAAGACGTCAAGCGCAAACTTCCCAATGAAAGCCTCAATATTCGAAAAATCGACCATCCTGAAGGCCTCCTGCGAAAACGTTTTTGCCTTCCATGAATCACCGAAGAACATTTCCAAAATTGCGCCTTCTTCACTCCACGTGCATGAGGTCGCGTGCGACGACGCAGCTGTGACCGGTGGAATTTTTCGGATTCGCGCCTCTCAATTTGGCATCCCGATTCATTGGGTCGGCCAGTGGGATCAGGTGGAAAAACCCTCCCTCCTTGTGGACACATCCCTCGCATCGCCATTCGCAATATGGCGGCACAGTCACATATTCTCACCGCACCCGGAGGGATGCTTGATGACCGATCGCGTCGAGCACCGACTCAAGGGTGGTTTTTTGGGAGCCATGGTTTCCCGCTTCCTACTGCCCATGTTCTTCACGGCAATGTTCCATGCTCGCCATGTGGCGACACGGCGCTTTTTTGCGCGATCAGTGCCGTCGAGCGGATAGAACCGCTGGACTGGGCTTCACCAAGCGATCGACAAAGCGCTCCCAACTCTCTTGCCCAGCCAGAATCTCGATCTCGACTCGCATGTAGTAGAGCGGAACCTCGGGATCCATAATGCGGGGGATGCGGACAGCGTCTTTTTCTGTGGTGAGTACCGCATCGAGCTGCATCCGGGCGCAACGGCGAACAAAGCGCTCGATTTCCTTCACGGAATACCGGTGGTGGTCGGCGTAGGATTGAGTGAGATGCAAGTCGGCACCGAGAGACTCAAGGGCTTTCTCAAAGCTCTCCGGAACGGCAATGCCGCAGAGCGACCCAATTTTCAGGCCTTCTAGGAAATCCAAGGACTTTGTCTCGCCGGTGACAAAATTCCGCAGGTGCTTGGGACGATGCGTACACTCGATGATATCCGCCGTCCGGTTGTAGCGGCGAATGCGAGCGATGAGTTCCGTATTATCACTCCCATCGCACTTGGTAATAAAGATGTGAGTGGCACGGCGGAGATTCGGCGGTGGCTCGCGAAGCGTTCCACGCGGCAGCATGTGCTCGTTGCCAAAGGGGGCCTGCCGATCGATGAGAACGACCTCCAGACCATGGCGCATGCGGACGTATTGAAATCCATCATCGAGAATCAGGGTGTCCGCTTGAAATTGGTCGATCGCATAAATGCCGCTCTTCACTCGGTCACGGTCCGTGAGCACGACAACGCCGCGGAGATTGTTCGCAAGCATGAACGGTTCGTCACCCGCCGTCCGCGAATCCAAGAGGAGAGAAACCCCATCGGACACCACACGGGGAACGAAAGGCGATTTGTTGCGAGTGAGCTTCTCCAGAAGCCGCACGGCCAGGGGTCGGGGAACACTTTTATATCCCCGACTCAAAATTGCCACCTTCCGCCCACCCTCCTGCAAAGCGCGGGCGAGCATTTCGACAACAGGTGTCTTTCCCGTGCCGCCAACGGTGAGATTGCCCACACTGATCACAAGGACCCCATGGGAGTGACTGCGAAAAATCCGGTTACGATAAAGCGCCAACCTAGTCTGAACAATCAGCCAATAAAGGCCCGAGAGACAGAGCAAAACAAAGCGCAACGCGTCCGCCCGCCAGCCATGACGGCGGTCGAGGATGACATCCATCGCAAAGGATTCGAGCCCCTCGATTGATCGTCTCATTTTAAAACACGAACACCCGCATTGTCCGCCCGAACACCGATAACGCACGCTTGCTCGAAACCAGAAGTAACAAGCATCGCGGGGGCAATTTTATCGGGTCGCTTGGTGGTGATGCAGGCCATAGTCGACCCAGAACCGCTCAGCCAACCTCCGATGGCTCCAGCAGCGGTAGCCGCTTCCAATACCGCTGGCAAAGTTGGCAGCAACTTCGCGCGATAGGGTTGATGCAACCGATCGCCGAAACAGCCGGCGAGCTTGGCGTAATCGCCGCTGGCAAAAGCACCCGCAATCGCGGCCGCGTTTCCGACGGAGAAGGCAGCATCCTTGAGACTGATCTTCGCCGGAAGAACGCTCCGCGCATCACTCGTCGCCAATTCGATCTCCGGAATCAGAAGCAGGAATAAAAGAGAATCACCGACCTTGTAGCGTTGCACAGGGCCTTCCGGCGGCGCGATGCAGAACCCACCGTAGGCAGCAGGAGCGGCGTTGTCAGGGTGGCCCTCCAACTCCGCACAAAGTCGAAAAAGCGCGTGTTTGTCCAGCGGACGTCCTGCGAGTTCATTGAGGCCATGTAAAATACCTAATCGCACAGTGACACTACTGCCGAGTCCCCTCGAACGAGGCACATCCCCCTCCACACTCCACGAAAACGCGAACGGCTTCGTTTTGGCCGTGCTAAAAAAAAGTTCCCCCGCCTCCTTGGCCATGTCACCAACTGCAGCGCCCCGCCCCTTGGAGACGGTCGTCGTATTGTAGAGCTTCAAAGCGATGCCGAGAGAGTCAAAACCCGGCCCGAGATTCGCCGTCGTCGCCGGCACCCTGACTTGCACACTATTCATCCCGACACTTTGAGCCAAAGGAGGGGCAATGGAAAAGACATCTTTCATTGACTCTCTTCGATTAAAAGCGAAGCTTCCGGCGAAATGAAACGGCGCATGCCAAAACAACCAATCGACTCGAAGTGGGCGCGTATTCCCGATGAATACCGTAAACTTTACATCATTTGCGCATTGGTCGTTGCATGGGCGCTGGCGTTCAGCGGGTCCGCAAGGGCTCAAGACGCCCTCATTCTGCGCATTGGAATGTTCCCGAATATCACTCATGCGCAAGCACTCGTGGCGGCAAACATGTCGCGCGAAGGCAAAGGTTGGTTCGAGTCCAAACTCGGCCGTCCGGTCAAAATCGAATGGCTGATTTATAATGCCGGATCGTCTGCGATGGAGGGAATCTTTACCAAAGCAATCGACATGACATTTGTTGGCCCGAGCCCCGCCCTGAACGCCTACGCGAGGTCGAATGGGAAAGACATTCGAGTGATGAGCGGCGCCATTCGCGGAGGCGAGGCCCTGGTGGTCAAGGGAGACGAAATCCAAAAGCCCAGTGATTTCCGTGGCAAGACCATCGCCACCCCCCAACTCGGCAATACCCAAGACGTCGAGTGCCGGTCGTGGTTGATCGACAACGGCATTCGCGTCACCCTCATTGGCGGCGATGCCCGCGTCCTCCCCACAGCCAATCCCGACATGCTCCCGCTTTTTAAACAGGGTCAACTTCAAGCCGCATGGACAGTCGAGCCTTGGGTGACCCGCTTGATCAATGAAGCTGGCGGGCGGATTTTCCACTCGGACCCTGACGCGCTGACCACTGTCCTTGTCGGGAGCGGAGTATTTTTGACAGAGCACCCCAATCTGGCGACCAGCTTCAACCAAGCTCACGCCGAACTTACCGCTTGGATCCTCGCGAATCCAACGGAAGCCCGCCGCCGCGCGCGAGACGAACTCACCGCTATCACCAAACGTGAGATCAGCCAAGCCCTCGTGGACGAAGCTTGGACCCGTTTGAATTTCAACTGCGAGATCACTGTGACCCCATTTGAAAAGTTTCTCGCACAGGCCAAGCAGGTCGGGTTTCTGCGAGCGAAGGTCAACCTCCATGATTTGATTTGGAAACCATGAGCATCGAAAACGCCCTTATCAATATAGCTCCCGAGCGCATCGAAATCGATGGCGTCACAAAATCCTTCACCACCAATCGAGGGACTATTGTGGCTCTCGACAACGTGAGCGTGAAAGTCGCCGAAGGGGAATTCCTCTGCCTCGTGGGACCAAGTGGATGCGGAAAATCCACCCTCCTCAATATCATAGCCGGACTCGACACGCCCGATAGCGGCCGCGTGCTGGCGAATGGAGAAAGTGTCACTGGCCCTGGCCGTGACCGGATGGTGATGTTCCAAGAGCACGCGCTTTTCCCGTGGCTCGACGTGCTCGGGAATGTGATGTTCGGCCTCCGCCTCAAGCCCGGCTTAAATAATAAGGAACGCAAGGAAGTGGCAAAGTACTACCTCGATCTCGTCGGCCTTTCGAAATTCCAACACGCGAACATTCACGAACTCTCAGGCGGCATGAAGCAACGCGTCGCCTTGGCCCGCGCGCTGGCTCCCAATCCCCGTGTACTTCTCATGGATGAACCCTTTGCCGCACTCGATGCCCTCACCCGCGAGCAACTCTACGGCGACATCCAACGCATCTGGGAAGCTCGTCGAAAGACCATTGTTTTTGTGACCCACAATGTCCGTGAGGCCGCCTGCCTTGGGGATCGGGTTTTGCTTTTCTCACCAAATCCGGGACGCATTCGCGCGGAATTCCAAGTCGATCTCCCCCGAGCAAGAGATATCAACAGCGTTGAACTCGCTCGCTACTCGACCGAGATCACCACCGCACTCAAAGGATTCACCAACAAACAAGGTACGGAGGTCGCAGAATGATTCGCTCCATTTCATCCATCGTGTTTTTCCTCTCCCTGCTCCTCTCATGGGAGTTCGTAGCACGGAGCGGTCACTACTCGCCCGTAATACTCCCCTCGCCGCTTAATGTACTGGAATACATCTGGCAGGCGACTTGCGACGGCACACTCTGGGTGGCCACACTGGTCACCATGAAGCGCCTCATGCTGGGCTACGGGCTTGGGCTTCTATTCGGCATTCCACTCGGCCTCGTCACGGCCCGCTTCCGACTCCTCCAAGACACCCTCGGCCTACTCGCGCTCGGCGTGCAGACACTCCCAAGCGTCTGCTGGGTCCCCTTAGCCCTACTCTGGTTTGGCCAAACCGAGGCCGCCATGCTCTTCGTTGTAGTGATGGGAACCCTCTGGTCAGTGATCATCGCCACCAATGATGGCGTCCGCGCCATGCCGCCCATCTATCTGCGCGCCGCCCGCACGATGGGATCGAAAGGACTTCACACGTGGATAAAAGTTATCCTTCCCGCCTCACTGCCCTACCTCGTCGGCGGAATGAAACAGGGCTGGGCCTTTGCCTGGCGCTCCCTGATGGCCGCTGAAATCTTCGTCACGATCCTCACCGGATTCGGTCTCGGGCAACTGCTCCAATACGGCCGCGAGCTCCTTGCGATGGATCAAGTGGTCGCCGTGATGGCCATCATCGTCGTTATCGGACTCCTTGCCGATCGCCTGCTCTTCTCGCCTTGGGAACGTTTTTTCCACAGGCGATGGGGCACGGGATCGATGAAATAAACACAATCCTAGTTTCCAGATGGAAAGCAGGTTGACGCTTGCCCGTAGCGATACATCGAGTAAGATTAACATTTAATATGATAGATAAAAATTTCGCGCATCCCGATGCATTGGTCACCACCCAGTGGGTCGCCGAGCACCTCTCTGATTCCGGATTGAGACTCATCGAGAGCAATGAAGACATTTTGTTATATGATACCGGCCACATCCAGGGTGCCGTCCATATTGATTGGCGCGCGGACCTTCAGGACGAAACCATACGCGATTACATCAATGTAGAACAATTTTCGGCACTTTGTGAGCGTCACGGCATCTCGAACGATACCACCGTGGTTTTTTACGGAGACAAATCGAATTGGTGGGCCTGCTACGCTCTATGGGTCTTCCGTTTGTTTGGTCACACGAAAGTGAAGATCATGGACGGCGGCCGAGAGAAGTGGGTCGCCGAGGGGCGCCATGTGACTAGGGCCGTTCCGCATTTTGTTCACGGACACTATAGCCCTAGCGAAAAACGCCGCGACGATGAGATCCGGGCGTTTTACGATCAGGCACTGGCCCAAAGCCGCGAAGGCCGTCCGCTCATCGATGTTCGCTCGCCGGGCGAGTTCCGAGGCGAGATGACGCATATGCCCGAATATCCGCAAGAAGGTGTTCTTCGCGGTGGCCACATTCCCGGCGCTGCCAGCGTACCTTGGAAAATGGCTGTGGCCGAGGACGCGACATTCAAATCCTACGAAGAGCTTCGCACCATCTATGAGGATGAAGCGGGATTGAAGCGGGGTGACGATGTCGTTGCTTATTGCCGCATTGGCGAGCGTTCCAGTCACACTTGGTTCGTTCTCACCTACCTTCTCGGATACAAAAACGTCCGCAACTACGATGGATCCTGGACGGAGTGGGGCAATCGCGTGGGTGCACCGATCGAGAAAGGCTAGGCCATGTCATACCCGGCCAAACTCAGCCAAATCATCGAACTTTTCGAGACGTTGCCCAACTCCGAAAAGCGGGAGGCACTCATCTCCTATGCCGACTCCGCGATGCGCCAAGGCCCCAAAGACGGCGAAACATTCGATCTCGAAGATATTCGTAAAGACGAGGAATGTACCGACTCGGTCGGTGTTTTTTTAAAACTTTCCCCAACGCGTGAGTGCACATTCCGAGTCACACTCGGCCCGCATGTACAAACCCTCACTAAGGCGATGACATCGATTCTCTGCAAAGGACTCGATGGGCTCACTCCCGAAGAGGTCATTGAAGTGCCTGCCGACTTTGTGCCAAAGATTGTCGGTGCCGACCTCGTGCGCCAGCGAAGCCAGACCGTTTACTACATTCTCACCCGCATGAAGGGTATCACCAAAGTGTGGTTGAATCAGGAGCGTAGCGCGAAGCACATCTAACCCCCTTCCCTACTGTCCCCGCTAGGTGGAGGCTTGATCTTTCAAATAGCGGAGTACGGAAGCAGGATCACCTTTGGCCTGCAAAACAGCTTGAAGAAAGCCGGGTAGATTCGCGTCATATTTCGCAAGGAACGCACGATCGCCAGAGCAGCCATACATGACATCTCGGCAGAGCGTGCCTTCTAAAAAACACTCTGCTTTGCGAATGATGCGGGGCAACCAAGCAACCCCATCAAACGAGTCACTCTTGCGCGGCAAATCGCTTTCAGGAATCTCGGCGTTTGTTTGGACACCACCGAAACATGCGACACGCAGTCCTGCGACACCAAGAAACGTCTCCAAATCGGGAGCGCCATAACGAGAAAAATCATCCACGCAGTCGTAGAGAGATGAGTTTGTAAGGCCAAGACCGACCAAGGCAGCGGACGATTCCGGAGAAAGAATCGTATCGGGAGTGCGGCAACCAGATTGGTAATTGGCGAAGGCCTCAGCGTGGAGCGTCTTGAGAAGGGTCGTGTAATGGGTGTTCATTTGGATTCAGGCGACTCATCTCCAGCACCAAGGAATCGAACACGACGATCCACTCGAGGGAGTAGAATCGTGAGTGTGAGACCTCGACCAGGCGAGCTTTCTAGGATTACTTCGCCGCCGTGGGCGCGAACAATGCGACGCACAATGAGCAACCCAAGTCCATTGCCGTTGGATTTAGTGGTGAAGTAGGGCTCAAAAATGCGCGTGATGTTTTCTGGAGAAATCCCACCTCCAGTGTCACTGAAGACGATGCTCACGTGGTTCATATCCAACGAGGTTGCCACACGCAGGATGCCGCCGCTTTTCATGGCCTGAAAAGCATTGCGGCAGATGTTGTAAAATGCCTGTTTAATCTGGTCTCCATCGATCTGAAGAAGTGGCAGACCCTTGGATAGATCCTTCTCCACGATGATATCACGATCCTGAATCTCGGCGGAAAGGAACTCCAATGTCTCGTTAAGGATGGAGTTGATGTCCGATGAGGAAACTTGGAGGGGCTGAGGGCGAATGGCTCGTAGAAATTGAGTAATGATGTGATCCAATCGAGTTACCTCGCCGCGAGCAATGGAGACCGATTCCTCGAGTTGCTTGCGGAGATTCGGCGGAGCCTTCTGAAGATTTCGCTGCATCAGTTGGAGGTGGATATTGAGCGAGTTGAGCGGATTACCAATCTCGTGCGCCACGCCCGCCGCAAGCATCGTCAAAGCTGAAAATTTCTCCACCTCGATGGTTTCCTGAGCAGCCCGATGGGTCTGTGTGATGTCGCGCAAGATCACAGCACGCCCTACGGTCTCGCAATCCTTGCCATCCGACTCGTCACTCAGGAGCGGAACCACATAAAAATTCAGCAAACGATTGTCAGGATAAAAAACCTCCAAGTCTCGGCTGATAATTTCACTGCGCGAACTGGTGAGCGCATCCCAATCCATACCGCGAACCACTTCGGACAAAGGACGACCCAAACTGGATTCCGACTCAATTCCGAAAAATCCGCATGCGGCCCGGTTGAGATACAGGATGCGACCATCGGGATTGGTTACGATGACTCCCTCCAGAATGGCGTTGAAGATCGTTTCAAGGAAACCCTTCTCGCGCGCGATTTCTACAAGGTAATTCTGCACCTCGCCGGTCTGAACCAAGGGAAGGCGCTCAATGAGTTTGTCGAGAAAGCCGCGTTTCATGTTTCGTTAAGCTAAATCAGAGACGCCACGAAACAGGCTTTTTTTGATGATTTCATCATTAAAATAACTCATCAGGTTTTTTGCGTCTTACGCTTTCCACTGCACGGCTTGTTCTTGAACGGCATAGCGCAGGAAACCACGTCCACCGGGTCGTCCATTACCAGAGTTCCCCCACCCTCCGAACGGCAACGTGGATGGAGAAAATGTGGTTGGCAAATTGCGATAGAGATTTCCGACAGAAAGACGGGACCCGATTCGTGAAAAAGTCGCTTCACAATCCGTGAAAACGCTCGCTGTTAGACCAAATGCCCAAGCCTCATGCCGGGCGATAGCGTCTTCCTCATGATCGTAGATTTCGACAACCAGAATCGGAGCAAACGTCTCGCACTTGGCTAGCGGAGAGGCATCGAGCATGGCGCTATCCGTTACCATGACGACAGCGGGGAGGACGTAGAATCCATGTTGTTCTTTGTCATTACACTCCAGAATCCCGCCAGGAACAATCCATTCGCCTTCGGATCCAGATATCAACTGCTCGTAGCGTTCGTGTGCCGAAAAATGAATTAACGGACCGAGAAGGGTCGTTTCATCGAGAGGATCAGCGGGCCGGTAGCGCTGAAGCGAGTTTTTGAAAAGATCCAAGAAGCGATCAACAATGTCCCGATGAAGGAGAACTCGGGATGTCGCATTGCAGCGCTGTCCAGCAGTGAGACACATTCCATCTGCAACAGCATCGGCAGCAAGCGAGAGATTGGCATCCTCACAGATGATCGCGGTATTTTTACCACCGAGTTCCAGCGCAAGGCACTTGGAGTAATCTCCCGCAAGGGAGGTCGCAAGGTCACGACCAACAGGGAGTGATCCCGTGAAACAGACCGATCTCACCGCAGGATCCAAACAAAGAGCCTGCCCAATCGGCCCCCACCCCTGAACAAGCTCAAAGACACCAGCAGGCAGGGCAGACTGCATCACCTGCGCGTAGGCGAGGCCAACATTGGCAGCCATCGGCGAGGGTTTAAAAAGAACGGTATTTCCAGCCAGAAGATACGCGAGTGTCGCCCCGTGACCGAGATGAACAGGAAAGTTGAAAGGCGCAATGACTGCCGCCGGACCACGTGGACAATGGCGAACCAAAGACGGATTCGGACCATCGGAAACCAATTCATCGCGGAGAAACCTCTCGCCATCGGCAAAGGTGAGATCGAACTTCGCCATCGCCGCCGCCATTTCCAGACGGGCTTCGCGAATGGGCTTTCCCGTCTCGCGTGTTATCAGAACAGCTATCTCCTCACTTTTGGAACGAAGGTTTTCAGCGCATTGAGAAAGAGCAGCACCGCGCTCGTCGAGGGACAGCCCCGCCCAGCTAGGAAATGCCGTGCGAGAACGATCGATAGAAGCCGACACATCCCCACTGGATACGATCGGGAGGGCATAACACAAATCGCCGGGAGAAAAATTCTGCCAATCGCAAGTATCAGCGCTCATACCCAACCAATCTGCGTCCTCAGACAGAAAAGCTCAATGCGTTTTGCAACTCACGAGATCAAGAAGGACTTTTCCTGTACGACCTGCGAGTGCCGCTTCCTGCACAGCCTCGAGTGCTTGAGTGAGCGGAAAGACGCGATGAACAGGCGTTTTAAGAACTCCACTGACCAGAAATTCGGAAAGAACACGGTAGGTATCATGGATATCCTGCCGCGAAGCTCCCTCTCTCCAGCGACGAAGCCAGAAACCACGGAAGGAAATATTTTTAAAAATCAGTAACCCATTAGGGATTTTGAGGGGTTGGCGTCCCATGGCCCCATACGTCACATGAGGAAATCCTGGAGCGAGCGCGTTCGCGATATTGAGTGCACTTGATCCACCAACGGCATTCAGCGCCAACCTCGGTTGTTCGCCACCACAAAGACGAACCGCTTCGGTGCGAAGATCCACATCCTCAAGAACGACAACATCCGCGCCGATACCCTGAAGCTCGTCAATCAACTCCGGACGTCGAACGACATTGAGGGTACGGAATCCAAGTGCCTTGGCGAGTTGGATGACGGCACGTCCGACACCGGAATTTGCAGCATTTTGGACAATCCAGTCACCGCTTTTGAGTTGGGTGAAATCGTGCATCATTCTCCAAGCTGTGGCGGGATTGACGGTGAGCATCGCCGCCTGCCATGGGTCGATACCAACGGGCAGAGGGATCACATCATCAGCCGAAACTCGCATTTCGGTAGTCCAAGTTCCCGCTCGAAGAACGATCGCCGGAGTGCCGATCGTGAACCCCTCGACGCTTGATCCGATTTGAGAAATAATTCCGCACCCTTCATTGCCAATCGTAGATGGAAGAGGGGGCAACTCACCATACGTGCCCTCAATGACATTGAGGTCTGCAGGATTCACGGACGCCGCCAGCATGCTAAGTACGACTTCGCCGGATTCCGGTGCTGAAGAGGGCACTTCCTGAATGGCTAAAGCGGCGGGAATGGCTGCGAATTCCAAGAGACGACAAGCGAGCGGCATATGGGAAGGTCTAACCTAAAAAAAGCGATTTGGACAGCACGGGCGGTCAATGAAGAAAAAGCCTGCCTCTGAACAAAATTCTGCTGTGAATTCGTGAGAGTCAATGCAGGTTGCTAAAGAACGCTCACACCATTGTGAAATTTACCGGCGAACACCCTGCATTTATTTTGACCAAACTTTGCCCATGTCTGCTCATGCTCATGCTTATGCTGGCATCTCCAGTGGGACTGCAATCCGCTTGGGGATACAATTTGGAATCCCCTCCCACGAATTCGGATATATCGAGTCTCGCGAATGAGGGCTTTGAAAACGCCCGAAACCATTTGGAAAGCCAGCTCGCCGGTTACTACAAACCTAGAGATCAAAAAAAAGCCAACCCAGCGAGCGCAGCCGCATTTGTCGAATGGCTCGACCTCTGGCGCTGGTGCGAACTCCTCTCCCGCGAGGCTTCCACTGAAAATGCCGCACTCGTTCAACGGCACTTTTGCCGACGCCCAAATACCACCGGACTGATTTTTGTGCCTCCCGGGCTGACTCCCCCGCCGGATGCCATCCTGATCTCACTTGAGGAAGCCTCACGAATGGCGAGCGCTCCTGAAATCCGCCGCACGTTACAGGATAACGCGTTACCATCAGGCTCCTCCTTAGAGGGAGGTCTTCTGAGTGAGATTGCCGGGAAAAGTTTGGCTTTCGAAACCCTGGCCGACTCTGGATTCCTTCGGTCCTTTTTTACCACCTGCGACGACCGTGACTTTTTCCCATTAGTCTTAAAAAACCTCCGCTCGATTCGAGAAGCTTACCCCACCAAATGGCGCGAATATGCCAATCTCGCGATTGCCATCGCCTTCGTGTCCGACTCTGCTGTTCCTTCATTCTGGCCCCATCACCAAGTCCCATCCGATTTAGTGCCAAAAGAGATCGCCTCTCCAGAAGTGCAATTTGGGCGTTGGGTTGAGGCGAATGAATCTCGCAAGCTCCTTCTTGATCTTCGCCGATTTTCGCCAACTGAACTCAAATTCGTCGTTGATGCGTTCATCACCCCCGCCGAGATGACATGGGCTCAAAAGAAAATCCGGTTGCGGTCAGGGAATTTCGATCAGGCATTTTCGATGATTCGATATCGCGATGAACGCATCACAGCTAAAAAATACGTTTGGGAATATGGCCCATACACTTTTGCAGCTATTCAGAAAAGTGGCGGAATCTGCATTGACCAAGCTTATCACGCCGCTCTTTGCGGCAAGTCTCTAGGTCTCCCCACTATTATGTTCAGCGGTCAAGGTTCCAATGGGGGGCATGCTTGGTTTGGCTACATGAGCAGCACAAGTAAGTGGGAACTGAACTGCGGGCGCGATTCCGCGCAAAACCTGGTGACAGGAACAGCCCTTGATCCCCAAACTTGGCAACCCGTGAGTGATCACGACATCCAGCAACTCGCCGCCCGATTCCGCGAAAGACCGGAGTTTCTAGCTTCGATGAGTGCACTTGCCATGGCTGAAATATTTGAGCATGCAAGCCGGCTTGATGACGCCCGCCTAGCACTCGAGAATTCCACTCGCGTCTGCTCGGAAAACCCCGTCGCATGGAGTCGTTTTGGCGATTTTTCGGATAGGGTGAAGGCCCCCATCAACGACCGGATTCAACTTCATGAGCAAGCGATTAAGGCTCTCAGCCGAAATCCGGATTCCAAAGTCCGCCACCAACAGGCCCTAGCGACCCTTCAACGAGAAACTGGAAAATCCCTTGATGCCGCCAAAACGGAGAACCTGATACTGACCCAAAACTTAAACTCCCGCACGGACCTTAGCTGCGAAGTCGCGGCAACTCGCGTGCAAGCAGCATTGGAGGCTGGCGGCGTCAACAAAGGCGCGATGGAATTCCACAAACAACTTCAATCCATAGGCAAAGCTGGAGGCGGCAATTTCGTGAACCAAGTCGGCGTTCCCTTCGTCAACGCTCTGATCGAAAAAGGCAACAAGGTGCGGGCCCTCCGGACAGTCGAAATCTTGAGGCAGAAATTTGAGCCACTGAAGTCGAGTCCCTTGGACTTGCAGTTACTGGCAATGGCCAAGGCCTGCAAATAGACCCGATTCAAGAATCGCTCAAAAACAAAAAGGCCTGCTCCCTCCAAGTGAGAGAGCAGGCCCATTTTGTTTTATATTATCTCAGGAAGGCTTCGTGCAGACCACCATCAACTGTGATGATCTGACCTGTCGTCTTGGACAACTTCTCAGTAACCAACAGGCAATAGGCCTCGGCTTGGTCCGCAGGCGTGATCGGAGAACGGGTGAGCGTGCGATCGGCGTAGAACTGAGCGAGCTTCGTGGTGAGAGAGTCCGTAGGCTCATCATCGGTGTGGGCGATGCCGTATTTTGCAAGCGATCCAATGACGCGATCCCTAGGGAACATCGCGCTGCCTTGAACGACGGTCGCCGGGGCGACGCCGTTGACACGCACCAGCGGGGATAGCTCCATAGCCAACTCGCGAACGAGGTGGTTGGCGGCTGCCTTCGAGGTATCGTAAGCGATACTGCCCTTCTTGGCCACGGCAGCATTGGCGCTAGTGGTGAGAACCATCGAGCCACGCAAGCCCTGATCGCGGAAGTTTCTAGAAGCTTCATCAGCAACGAGGTAGCTGCCAGTAACGTTGATGCCAAAGGTGAGCGCCCATTTGTCGTCAGGAATGTGACCGGTGGTATCACTTGGGACA
>CAMBAQ010000035.1 GCA_945863785.1 Chthoniobacter flavus | reverse complement strand
TGGAGAGAGGTTACTTTATTCCGCCAGCACAGGGCGGAGGTGCCGTACTCTCCTCGGTCATCACGGATGTCACTAGTCTTCGTGAAATGGAGTCCCGACTAAGGCAAACCCAACAAGTGGAAGCCTTCGGTCAACTCGTCGGCGGCGTCGCACACGATTTCAATAACATGCTTTCGGTCATCATCGGCTACTCCCAAATCATGATGGAAGAAACTGATTTTTCTGAAGAGAACCACACCTTTCTCTCCGAAATCGAAAAGGCCGCTGCACGAGCATCCTCTCTCACAAATCAGCTTCTCGCTTTTAACAAACCACCCGACATCAAGCGGGGCCGCATTGCCATCAATGACCTTTTGATCGACATCTCCAAGATGCTGAAGCGTCTTTTGGGGGAGCAAATCGAGCTCGAATTTATCCCAGAACTAGATTTGTGGTCGCTCGAAGCTGATCGTAGTCAGATCGAGCAATCCTTCATCAACATTGCCGTCGGAGCCAGAAGCACAATGCCAGATGGCGGCAAAATCACGATCACTGCAAAAAATGTGACACTACGCGAAGCAAGAACGATCATGGACCAAACTCTCCCATCGGGCGATCTCGTAAACGTGAGATTGATTCAAGCCCGCCGATCCTCACTCGCCTCAGTAGAACAAGTCCGCTCGAACAACAGCTTAAAGACTGCCAATAGCATTATCGAACAGAACGATGGGCGATTGATTCTGAGCCAATCTAAAGACACCGAAATCTGTTTTGATATTTATTTCCCAAGTGCACAAGAACGGCCTGTCACTCCCGCACTCAAAACCACCCAACGCGACGCAAAACAATCGACGATTCTTCTGGTGGAGGATGACACCGCGATGCGCCGCTTCATTCGTACTGTTCTCACACGACTTGGCCATATCGTCATTTCTGCACCAGACGGCGAAGAGGCTCTGAACTTGCTTAAGAAATCGCATCCTCTTCAGCCTGACCTTTTAGTCTCAGACATGGTGATGCCACGATTGGGTGGCTTGGACTTGGCTCGAAACCTGTCTGAACAATACCCCGAAATGCAGATTCTTCTGATGTCCGGTTACCCCGAACAACAAAGCATCGCTGCCGATTCTGGTTTGGAGTTTTCTTTCCTCAGAAAACCATTCGCTACGGGAGAACTGATCTCCAAGGTCGGCTGCATCCTACAGGGCGGGTGAGACAGCCCCTTTTTTCAGCTTAGCAATAAACGAGCAGTTGACGGAGCAGGGAGGAATTCAAATTGTAATTCCGGATTTTGTGAATGGTGTTCTCATCGAGATGGTATCCATCTGCAACAAGCAAAACACCAGTCGGACTATAGATCCCAGAGGCTAATTGCATACCGACCTCAAGTTCATCGACCATCACCTCTTTAACGAGCCTTGGCAAAGGGGAAGCCTGAGCGCAGCGCAAGAAAAGCCGAGTCGCATCTGGATCGAATGCCGTGCCGGACTGCTCGAGAATGCTGTCCACGGCCATTTCATGCGACAACCCGCATGTTACATAATAAGCCACGACAGCAAGACACCGCGCTGTCCAAGGGATCATTTCGCCAGCGAGCCCATCTGGAAATCCTGTGCCATCATACCGCTCATGGTGGGCTCGGATCGTTTCCCCAACGGGCTTCAGGGAATCTACAAAGGAGGCCAGTGCTTGGGCTTGGATCGTGTGGTTTTCGACCACATTTTTTAGCTCTGGAGGCAGGTCCGCGGCATTCGCTTGAACTGCAGACATAAAGCCAGAAGGAACAGCAGTGAGACCGATATCATAAACTCGCGAACTCACGTCCAGAATGTGCTTCTGTTCATCGTCAAAATAATGCGTTTCCGCCATCGATTGACAAATTTTGGACGCGGCCTTGGCCTGCTCGCCTAGGAGAGGATTAAACGTCGTTAGTACCCTGTGGCATAGCTCAAGGGAGCGGCTAAAATTTGTTTTGAGAGAATCGTGCGTCGCATCGATCTCCTTCTTGTCGCTTTCTAACTCCTTGAGTTGCTTATCAAGGAGCAAGTTCGCAGCAGAGAGCTTTTGATTGAGCTCCAGCGACTGCTTTTCAAGCGCTCTATTGGTTTCAATGAGATCAAAGCGCTGAACAGCATTGTGCAGGGTGGCCATCATCTCAGCGGAGATCCATGGCTTCGTGACAAATCGAAAAATTTCCCCACTGTTCACTGCTGCAGTCACGACATCAAAGGTCTTTATTCCCGTGATAAGAACACGTGATGCCGAGGGTTGGATCTGCGCGAACCGGCTTAAAAGATCAGCCCCCATCATGTCGGGCATATTATGATCGGCAATAATCACCGCAAACTGCCGATCGCCAGCCAGGCGCAAGGCATCAGCGGCGCTCTTGGCCGAGAAGGACTCGTATCCGGCTCGAGTAACGAGATCTTCGAGGACTTTCAGAATCATCGGATCGTCGTCGATGGAAAGAATGGAGTAATTGCGGGAGTTCAATTGCATAAGATTGGTTTAGGCGTCGAGATCAATGCGAGGAAGAAGAAGCAATATCCTGGAGGTTTTCTTCGTTGCATCGCGATGCAATAGCAGGCGACCACCCAGACTACGAGTGAGATTTTCGGCGTTGGCAAATGTGAGATCGCCAGTCGTGGATCGGAGAAGATACTCATCCACCTCACTCACAGACTCGATCATGCACGGAACACTCAGAGAAACTGCGACAGATTCTATTTCATCAGATTGATCCAAATCGGGTATCAACTCGGCTAGCTGATTGGGGGAAAGAATCTCAAAAACGACCTCCACCTTACCCGCCGGAAAAATCTCCCTCAAGCGAGAGGCAATGGCCAACATGACTGAGCGAAAAGGGTACTCCGCCACTTGCACATGGAGCGGTTCGGGAGGAGCAATCAAGCGGACTTGGGCCGTTTTTGGAAAAACGATCCTCACAAGATCTAGCTGAGCCGCCACCAATGACTCCAAATCATGGTAGGTCTTCTCCCTTTCGGCCACGTTCAGATGAATATGGACCGTTCTATTGAGAACTTCTTTAATTCTTTCAACCCCTTGATTTATTTCACTCAGCGACTCGGCAAGACCAGGATCTGCACTCAAGGCCTCACCGCAGGTCTCCAGATTGAAATAAATCCCCGTCAGAATGTTGTTAATTTCATGAATCAACCCTGGGGTTAACTCGGCATTCAACTCGTTCGATACGCGTTTGAGAATGACTTCGGACTCTGGATTTTTATTGTTCAAATTGGGAAAAGCCGAAGTCTAAGAGTTCTGGAGAAAAATAACCTGCTCGAATCGTTCATTTTGAGAGCTGACAGATCACCTTACACTATTGCGCAAAGCGAACGGGGGGTGTCAAAGAAGAAAAGGCCTCGTGAGCAACGAATGCCGCGAACAGCCTCGGACTTTGCAGCAGAATCTGATTTCCGCTGGCCAACTCTCGATCTTGGCCTTTGTAAATGGTGGGGCTCACATAGCGCATACGAAGCCCTGCATCGGCGAAGTGCGAGGCGGCGTCAGCCACATCAGGCTCTGCAGAATCGACAATGCCATCAGCCATCCAAAGCACCTCTAGCGACTTCAAATCGACAATCTTGGTTCTTACGCCGATCGCCAAAGGACGATAAGGACGGAAAACCGTGAAGTCCGTAAAAAGAATGGCATCGGCGCCGTATTTTAGCTTAAGAACTCGGATTAAATCCGCCGATAGGATCTCGGCTGAAGAGACCGCCTCTCGATTAGTGATAGAGAGCATCTCTTGACGACTCACTTGAACAATTTCGTATTTAACGACCTTGGAAAGCTCTCCACGGAATATTCCGTCCATGTCCCGCTCGGATTCCCCGATCGGACGGGCGGTGTAAATCGGCAGCACGACCAAGCGGCGCATCCCTTGCGGCCAACGAATTCCGGCACTCGAGGCAACGTCGTGCATGTCGTCCGTCGGTTGCGAGATTTGCTTGATCCGTCCCGTTCGAGAGGAACCCGCGTTACTTTTGTCATTCACCGTACGGGCTGTGGGATTCGCACATGAGGCAAAACCAAATAAACCCACGATGCAAAATACACGAAGAAGATCAGTAAGACGGAATGTCATAGCTCTCTGCCTAGCAATTTCCGTGCCTTTTGCAATGCCAACATTGGGATTCGGATTTCCATTCACTTTGTCATAAAGCCGAAAGAAGAGAGTTAGATCGGGGGTTTTTATCCCTACTCAGAAAATTTGCAAAAAAATCGATGCAAGGATGAGAATTTCACTTTAAGTTTTCATAGACTCGTCCGATAAGTAAACTATGTGTGATTTAAAACCTCCCAAACAAATTGTGCTCGTTTTTGGATTAGGGCAACGGTTTTTCACGGGCCTGTTCGGGGTGATTCTTGCCATTTCACTATCGGCGGGCCTCTCATCCTGTGCCACGAAGAACGCCCAAAAACCGCAACTCAGCGCTCCCAAACAATACCTTCCGAAACCAGCCGCCATCCGTGTCGCACAGGACACCTCAAACAAACGCAAACCGCCATTGATGCCAAAAACCATTGTTAAAATCAAGCCCGAGAGCGGTTCTGACATTGCTTCCACCGAGCCATTGCCTCTAGGCGACACAAAAACAGTCGACAGCACGACGCCCAAATTCATCAACAATGAGCAGCCTCAAGATTTTTTCCAAGGAGCAGGAGATGCCCCTGTGGGCGAGACGGTTTTGGGCTCGTTTTTCGATTCGATTTTCCGCCCAGCCACTCCGCCAAATCAACCTGTAAGCAGCACTTCCTACACAGTACAATAATATGATTCGACTACAGGTTCTGACACTCCTTTTCATCGCCGCCGTGGCACAGGCCGAGATTGCCGCCCCACCACAAATCCATCCAGCATCCGGCGGGGATTCCGCCAAGAGCATTCCCGTCGAGCCCGCTCCGGCACTCCAGGTTCCCGTCGCACCACAAGTCCCAGATCCGATTGCGTTTGATACCATTCCCCCAGACCCTGAAAGCGAAGTCGAACTTGCCCCCGCTTTGGTCAGCAGCGAAACCAACGTCAATGCCATCCAAACCGAGATCGATCAATCCTTGGCGTTAGGTGATCAACCTCGTGCCGAGAAAGCCTTCAAACAACTCCTCAAACTGGGAGCCCCAGCGGAGCAGAAACGCGATGCCATTTACAAGATGGCGCTCAACCTCGAGGAAAAACAAAATGCGCCACTCAAAGCCGCCGTTCTTTACGAACAGTTCCTGTCACTTTATCCAAACGACCCTGAAGACCCAAACATTCTCCTCCGACTCGGCAAAATCTACCGTGAAAGTGGAAGCTATGCCTCTGCTCTGAACAAATTTTACAGCGTCCTCTACACCTCACTGCAACTCAAAAGCGGGAACGAATTCACCGACTCCTCCTTGCGAGCCAAAATGGAGATTGCTCACACTCACTTCGCAATGGGTGACTACAAAACAGCAGCCCAACTTTACTCCCGCCTCAAACTTATTAAAATGACCCAAGCGGAAGCCAGCGAAGTCGCCTTCCGGACGGCTTACATCGATTACCTTTCGGGCGATTTTACTGCCTCCCTCACCGCTGCACAAAGTTTCCTGACCACCTACCCCGCAAGCCCACTTGCCCCAGAAGCCCAATACTTGGTCGCTCAATCTCTCAAATCCCTTGGCCGCACCGATGAGTCCATGAAGGAAACCCTCAAGCTTCTCGCCGCTGGTCGTGAGTTCGGTAAAAAGAAACCCGCTATATGGGCCTACTGGCAACGGAAAACCGGCAACGAAATCGCCAACGACCTATACGAGAGCGGCGATGCCATCGGCGCTCTCAGCATTTACCAGAAACTTGCCGAACTCGACGACAACCCCAACTGGCGAGCCTCCACCGTTTACCAGATCGGACTCTGCTTCGAACGCCTTCGCCACTTGGAACGCGCCCGCGAAGCCTACCGATTCATTATCGATAAAATCCCCGTCAACGCGAACCCAGACAGCGACGCGCTCATCGGAGTCAATCTTGCCACCCTCCGCGACATGGCCCAATGGAGATTGGAAAATCTGACCTGGCTCGAGCAAACAGAAAAAGACATCTACCCGCTCATGGACAAAACCATTCCAGGCCCCGACCTGCAACCCGCTTCCATCAAGCCAGCGCCAGCGAACGCCAATGCCGCACCAACAGGTGTACAAACAGCTCGGGCCACGAACCCAACAAAATCCCGCCCAGCGCAAGCCGTTCAGAGTTCCCCTGCCCCCCAATCCTCCGCTGCCATCAGTTCCAACGCCAACTGATCCTTTGCCGAAGGGGACCACAATCCTGTGAATCCCCTCAATCCTGAAATATTGTCTTTGTCTCTCTTACAGAGATGATGTTTGCGCCATTCGCCATGCACGCCCATAGATCGCAAGCATAGCGATTGAAGCCAGCATCATATTCCTGGCCACGCTCCACCACGTTGCAGCTCCTCCTTCATTGGAGAAACACCCGCAGGGTACTTCGACCCCATGAAGTAAATTCCAACCGGTCAGCGCCGCAAATAGGATTAGCAAGCCAGCCGCCATGAGTAGCGCTGCATTTCTTGCCTGCGGAATCAGGATCGCCAATCCCATGCTTATCTCCAACCAGGGCATAAAGAGGGCGACCCAACCAACGAAAGCAGCAGGTACCACTTGATAGCCTAAAATGACTTTCGAAAACCCATCGGCATCGACCAATTTATGGATGGATGCAATTACGAACACCCCACTCACAATCAGCGCACCCAAACACTCGAGCGCCCAAAGCGTTTTTATTTTATTCTTCAAATGATTCGCTTGGTTTTATCGCAGAAACGGTTTTTAGAGAGAATGACAGAATTGAAGAAAATTGATAAGCAGAGACTTTCAACGGGATGAGATCATTTTTATTCCACAAGTAATCCCGCCTTCTTCCAGCCGTCCAAGCCATCGACAAATAAAGCGACGTCCTTGATCCCCATGCCCTTCAGAAAAATAGCCAGATGAAGCCCGTCGTCACAAAGTTTGCCAGAACAATAAACGAGGACTTTTTGCTCCGAATTCAAAATTGATGCCCACTCCTGGAAAGCCTCATCTCTTTGCGCATAGGGAAAGGAGAGAGCGCCAGGGATATGCCCGGCATCATACTCTCTCTCAAGTCGCGCATCAAAAACGACCCATCCACCCTCAACGATGATTTTTTGAACATCCTCGACTGATACGATCGCCACACCGACCTTGCTGGCTTCCCCTACTACCTTTTCCCCTAGTGGACGCAGGACTTCACGGCCATGCGGGTTGAGGAATAGCGATAAAGCCACCCCAAGGAGAGAAGCACAAAAAATCCCGCTCCAAACCCGAACTAGTGACCAATCATGACAAATCGCACCGCTCACATCTCCCTGCATAGCGAGACGGCTTGATTTGCCAAGATTTTAACGCTGATATACCCCCATCATGCCCACGATTTTCGTTTTGGCTTTATCGCTGATTTGCGCCGCCCTATCCACATCCGCAGCCGAGGTCGCCGCACCGCAAATCCAGTGCCAGAATGCCACCTACGACTTCGGAAGCCGCGATGGCTCTGAGTCAGTGGAGCACACATTCATCCTCAAAACACGGGCACCGCTGATCTCGAGATCAAGAAAGTCCAACCCGCCTGCGGATGCACCACAGCGGAATTAGACAAAAACATCATCCCGCCAGGAGACTCCGCCAAGATCTCAGCGAAACTCTCGCTTGCCGGACGTAGCGGCGAGGTGCAGAAGCCCATCAACATCGAGTCGAATGATCCCACCAATCCAACCCTTCAGCTCCTGATCAAGGGCATCGTCGGTGCCGACTTTCAAATCTCCCCCAGCAACATGATGCTTAGAAAGGATTCGCCAGAGGCTAGCGCCTCAGCCTCCGTGATCGTCAAATCGTTAAAAAACGAGCCATTTGAAATTCTGACCTCCAAGAGCGAAAGTGGAAAACTCAAGATCCGCTGGGACAAACTTCCTGATGAAAACGCGTATCAGGTCACAGCCAATCTGGAGGACCGCTTCGAGCCCGGCCAGTATGGGGACAAGATCACGTTGGAGACAAATCACCCCACTCGGAAGCAATTGGAGGTGAGCGTGCTTGTCGTCGTTCCAGCCCCGATATCCGTGGCCCCATCGAAGATTGTTCTGCCCCAAGAGACCTCCTCCCCGATTTCTCGAACGATCGTCCTCAAATACCCACCAAACAGCCCCTTCACGATCGATAAAATTGAAACTCCCGATCCCTCAATGACCTCCCAATCAGAACCCATGGGCGATTTCGGCGTGCGGGTTGTGATTGGTAATATTCACCCTACAGCAGCCTTGGCCGGCCAGTCTGTAAAGATCCACATTTCAACCCGGCAGGTTATTCAAGTTCCAATGGAGTTGAAGGCGAAGCCCTAGAGCCGTTTACTGCCCCTGTTTTGCCCCCTCAATTAGACAAAAGTTTCAATTAATTTCTCCATCACCGCGGTGCCTTTTATCTGGAATTCGGGAATACAAATAAGCCCACCACCCTTTGCAAGATTTCCGATATTTTCTCCGTGCCAAGCTGCCCGGCTAGCGAAAGAAAGATTCCGCCACTGGCGGTGAACAATTTTGAAGGCCTTGCATAGCTCACCAACCGAAGACCGCCCAACTCAAAATCTGAGTCTTTTAGTTCCACCGCAGTCGAATCGGCGTATGCCTTGCTGGTAATTTGACACAAAATCCAATCTTCCCTTCCAGCGACGGCCAAGATCACAGCGGGCCGGATTTTTGAATTCGAGAGATCTGAGAAGGGGAAGGGCAGCAGGACTATTGATCCGACTGAAGGTGAATCCATGCAGCATCCTCCTCAGGTTTATTCCAGTCCACAGCCAATGAGTCCTGACTCAACATCGCGCACTCACCGCTCAAATGCTCCTGACGCTTCTCAATCCATGCCGCTAATATGCGAAATTCTGGAGCGGGTAATTGGTCAATCGCTTTTTCGATTTCCATGACTGTGCTCATAACTCCTCTATCGGCTTTTTCGCGGCCTCGGACAAGTCATTTTTCTCACGACCCATAAATTAAAAAAACTGGGAAAAACCTCCTGATGAAAACGCCTTTCAGGTCACAGCCAATCTGGAGGACCGCTTCGAGCCCGGCCAGTATGGGGACAAGATCACGCTCGAGACAAATCACCCCACCAGAAAGCAATTAGAGTTAAGCGTACTTGTCCTCGTTCCAACCCCGATCTTCGGATGATCCTTTACTGTTCATCCATAGGGAATTCCCCGGGAACCACCCGCACGATGCTCTCGAAGCGGCTCCGCTGCCACATCGTCCAATCGTCCCGAGCGGATATCGACTTCAATCTGGCGATCCCATGCATCGGAAAATCGCGACGAAATCCAATGCGTTAATTCAAACAACTCATCGGTTGGCAGTTTTTCAATCGCTTTCTCAATCTCCATCACAGTGCGCATAAGATTTCTATCGACTGAACCACTCCGCAAGACTTTTTAACACCGTTTCTTGTAACAACTACTTGTAACCGCCTATTTTTGATCCTCTTAGGAACTGCGCGAATAAGGATATGCCACATATCGTAACCCCATCTTAATTAAACCCGAATTCAGCAGAATTGACCACAAGCGACCAAAGGGAGATAGATTGCCGAAGGCAACTCTGAAGGAGTGAGCGTAGTGAGTCAAAGGACACAGAGAGCACAGAGAATCAGTTATTTTGCAATTCCATAAGGATCCATTTTTGTGGGACATCAGAAACCCTTAAGGAATTCCTGTGAATCCTTTGGGGTGCCTTCGGCATTCTTTCTACGCTGCGCTTCGGTTGCCCATCCTGGGCTACACTGTAGTCTTTCCCTTTCGTTATGCACTATCTCGAGGGTGTTCTTCGCTTCGCTTACGAATCTGCCATCCTGTCTAAAAATCCGTTTTCGGGTTAAACAACAATGTTAAGAATCATCTGAGCCCCGGCTCTTGCTGCCCCCTTCAACAACCATGTTTTGAAAATCTATGCGAGGAATGGGTTAATAACACAAACCTGCCCGTAACTCTGGCCATGGTTGAGGTCTTCTGAGAGAAGCTCGCGAGCACCGCTGCTTTCGGCAGCCGCCAAGATCATGGCATCCCAGAGCGAGATCTGCCATCGAGACTGGAGCCTTAGCCCTCGCTGAAAGAGGTCCAATGAATTTTCAATGACTGTCCAACAGAAGAAATCTCCTACGATCAAGGTAGCCTCAGCAACTGCGTGGCCGCTTCGAACAAAATTGAAATGAAATTCTTGCAGCACCTGCACACTCAGGGCTGTGCGGCTAGGTTGGAGCATCGCCTCCTCAAGGATGGCCCTCGCGACAGCCCGCTTGGCTGGGGCATCCAAGTCGTAGGCGTAGAGAAGGATGTTTGCATCCAGAAAGCGATCAGCGGGCATGCATCTCCTCGCGGGTCATTGGATGGCCACCCAAGTGGTAACCTCCACGAAGCCGAGCCAACGCCTCGGTAGGAGGGGCAGGAGTCACTTCATCTTGAAGAACCATCTCAAGCCCTTGAATCACCAAATTTTTCATTGAGGTGCGGCGACGGGCAGCAGCCACCTTGGTGCGCTCCAAAATCGCGTCAGGAAGTTCTATTGTTGTCTTCATATGGCTATATAAATATGGCCATACTGCAGCGACGGCAAGGACAATTTGAACGATCCTGCGAAACTGTCGGGCCATTTTGATTCAGTGTTTGACCTCACTGACGGCGGATTAGCGCTGTCCTCAATTATCGACATAGTCACGTGCGGGTTTAGATGTTTTTCAATTTTTTTCAATGGTGTCCGGTTAACGGAGTTTTAATTTTTGAAATGTGGTGTTGCTCGTAAGGATCGTTGGAAAAGTTAAGGGGCGAATGGGAATTTTTTGCGCATTCCGTAATTGGCACGCCTTTTGCTGACTTAAAGCCATGTTTCCACTTCTCGCACTCACGGCAGCCAAAGTTGGTTCCAATCTTCTCAGCAATGCGGCAACCAACGCCGGCGATAATGCAAAAACCGCTTCAGAGGCTAATGCGAATGCAGCTAAGAAGGCCGCGTTTGCTCAAATGATGGCGAAAGTGGCCTCGTCTCCCCAGGTGAAAAACGCTAATTTTCTTCAGGGCCAAGGCATAGGTAATCGCGGCGATGCCGAGATGACACTTAATCAAATCTCTCAAAAAATTCTCCAGTCACCCGAAGTATCTGCGATCACAGGCGGCCGATCTGAGGCGTTTGACTTGAAGTTTCTTTCCGATGGAAATGTGTCGGTCAAAACGGCGGATGGCGTAGAACATGTCGTAAACTTAGAGGGCAACCTCAAAGAAACCTCACAAAAAGCCCTCCAGATTATGGATAGCGTCAAAGTGGCCTATCCACAGGGCCCAGGAGGAATGAATCAGGGCACGAATGCCGGATATCTGCACATCGTTCCCGGCGGCAGGTCAACTCATTGCCTGTAAGACGCGCGGAGAATTCCCCAATCAGGCCAAACGGCTTGAGCTTAGTCACCCGTGAGGACTTGATCGGAGTTTCATTTCTCTGACTCCGCCGCAGTAGCATCTTTCGACGACCTGTATCTTGTCTCTCGTTCATGAGACTAGAAAAAAATTTACTTCTATTCAAAACGGCAATTTCTGCCGCTTGAGGGGTTCCGATTTAGGCATGATCTGCCACGGATATCGGTCGGATGAGGCACTTGAGAAGTTAACGGAAGATGGCACAGGGTATGCTAGGTAATCCAACATGGAAATGGTTGCCTCACTCTTCAACAGCGATAATTACACGGCTGTTAAAAAAATGATGGACGTCGCGGCCCTCCGCCACGCGGCCATCGCGAGCAATATCGCCAACGTCTCAACCCCAGGCTACAAGCGGGTCGATTTAGGACGATCCTTTGAGCAGGAGCTCATTAAAACCATCGACGGACGCGAAGCAGACAAAATCTCTGCCCTTGAACCCTCAACCGAAGTGGACAACCTCACACCGTCAACACGCGCAGACGGAAACAACGTCCAACTTGATTCCGAATTACTCAAATTGACGACCAACACAATGAATTTTGACGCACTCACCCAGTTTGCCAGTGGCTCGCTCAAGCAACTGCGAGTCGCTATCACAGGTCGCAGCGCTTAATTTCTACCCCCAATTAAAATATGAATATTCTAGGAGCTAGTAGCATCACCGGCAGCGCCCTCGACGCTGAAAAAGTTCGGGTCGATATCACTTCCCAGAACATAGCCAATGCCAATACAACGAAGGGCATCGACGGCAAGCCCTACCAGCGTAAGATTGTGGCCTTTGAATCCATGCTAGACGCCGCAAATGGAAATGGTCTTCAGGGCGTCCGAGTTTCCGAAATCTCGGCCGACAAATCGCTGGGCGAACTGATCAACAACCCACAGCACCCACACGCGGATGAAGACGGCAACGTACAAATGCCAAATGTAAACGTGGCCTTTGAAATGGTGGACATGATGACCGCAACCCGTTCTTACGAAGCCAATTTAGCAGTGGTGCGCAATGCCCGCCAACTCGCCACCCAAGCCCTCGCCATCGGAAGATAACCCCATTTAATTTTATAATATTATGATACCCATCTCCTCTATTCCTGCAAATAGCTTCACTGGAGCCGCCGCGCCATTGACCATGCGCAACTTTCAAGCCGACCTAGAGAAAACAGGTGGCTTGAAGGAAGCGGGCCTCGCTTCAGGCGCGACTCAAGGAGTCGGAGAAGATCCCTTTGGTACGATGATGAAAAAATTTGTAAATGACGTGGACTCGAAGATGAAGGTCTCAGCAACCGAGAAAAACAAAGTCATGACCGGCGAGTCCACCAATCTACATCAAGCCGTTATCGCAGGACAAGAATCGAGCGTTGCCTTCACCCTCATGGTCGAACTTCGCAACAAGCTTGTGGAGAGCTACCAAGAACTCATGCGTGCTCAAGTCTGAGTTTTCATGAGCGTACTTGAAGTCACTGCCGTCCCTTCCCACTGATGAAACAGTTTTTCCAGCAGATCACTAAAATATGGACTGAGTTAGGCACTCCACAGCGAGTCATTGTATCCGCTGCGGCAGTGGCTGTTGTAGCCGGAATTGGAGCATTAATGTTCTGGGCTCAGAGTCCGGACATGAAGCTTCTTTACGGAAAGTTGGGCGAAAAAGAAGCATCCGAAGTGGTCACTGCCCTTGAAGAAAAGAACATCAAATTTGAACTTCGCGGTGGTGGAACCTCGATCTATGTCCCTGCGAGCGATGTGTATCGTGTTCGCATGGATCTCGCCGCCAAAGGCCTTCCAAATTCCGATGGGGTAGGATTTGAAATCTTCGACCGCAGCAATTTTGGTATCAGTGATTTCGTTCAACGCACCAATTACTCTCGCGCCCTCCAAGGAGAATTGAGCCGCACCGTGGCTCAAATGAAAGGCGTCAAGTCGGCACGAGTGATGGTGGTCATGCCTGAAAGCCGCTTGCTCGTAAAAACAACCGACTCCCGCCCAACCGCATCTGTCTTTGTTGATACAGGCAGCTCGAAACTCGACACCCAAGCCGTTAATTCGATTCGCTCGCTTGTGGCCAGTTCTGTAGAGGGCCTCAAATTGGACGATGTGGCGGTCATAGACAATGCCGGCAACGTTCTCTCCGAAGACCTTAAATCAGATCCCCAGCTTGGATCCGCTTCCAGCCAAGTCAAATACCGCCAACAAACGGAGGATTACCTTACAGCAAAAGTTGAAACAATGCTCGCGAAAGTCCTAGGTCCGGGAAATGCCGTCGTGCGTGTTTCAGCCACGATCAACACCGAGGCTTCAACGACAACC
>CAMBAQ010000034.1 GCA_945863785.1 Chthoniobacter flavus | reverse complement strand
CGCCTCGATGCCTACATCGAAAGCATGATCAGCCTCTGGGATGTCGCCGCCGGCATCCTCCTCGTCGAATCCGCCGGCGGGCGAGTCGACCTCACTCCGCACGAATCCGCAGCCGACAAATACGGCATCGTGGCAACAAGCGGTCATATTCCTATCGAATGATCGCGACTGGCATCGGCTATGACGTTCACCGCCTCGTCACTGGACGTCCCCTGATTCTGGGGGGAGTTGAAATCCCCCACCCACTTGGTCTCGAGGGCCACTCTGACGCGGACGTTCTTTGCCACGCCATCGCCGACGCTCTTCTAGGCGCGGCGGGCGAGCCAGACATCGGGCATCTCTTTCCAAATACCGATCAAAGCATCCGAGGGATCAGCAGCCTTGAGATTCTTCGCCGCGTGCGAGCTTTACTGGATGAGAAATCCATCGTCATTCACAACATCGATTCTACCCTTGTCGCGGAGGAGCCTCGTATCTCGCCTTATCTTGCCGATATGAAAAACCTTGTCGGAACTGCATTAAATCTGCCTCCCGCGCGTGTGGGAATCAAAGCCACCACCAATGAGTCGATGGGATTTCTTGGCCGCGGTGAAGGCATGGCCGCCATGGCCACCGCCTGTGTGGACAGACCCAACTAAACGCCCGCGAGGGTTTTTTCAATAAGGGCCGTGGCGAGGGGCTCGGTGATCGCATCGAGTTCCTTGAGAAGGGCCTTGAGCTCCGCAGTGGAGCGCGACTCCATCGCCGACCGCGCCGCTAGCACAAGGCAGTCTATTTCTTGACGAACACCATCTGGCACCTCCCCCTCAAGTTGAGTCAGCGCCGCAGCAATGGCCGGCAGCATTTCATCGGCTTTGAGTTTCGCCTCTGTGAAGATGCGCTCATCCATGTCCTCAAATGCATGCTCCAGAGAATCGCCGAGCATTTTTTCCACAGCCTCATCGGAAACTTCCACCGCACTTTGAATCTGCACCACGGTATCGCGCAAAGTGACCGTATCCCTCGCCAGAACGTGAAGGATGCCGTTGGCATCGAGTTCAAATTGAACCCCCACCCTGGCTTGCCCCTTTGGGGAGGGGCTGAAGACCACATCCATCTCGCCGAGTTTCCAGTTGTCCCTGGCCATCTCACGCTCGCCTTGCAGAACACTAATCCTCATCGACGCTTGGTTCGCAACGGCATTGGTGAACATCTCTCCCGCTTTGCAGGGTATGGTCGTGTTGCGGGAAATAATGACATTCATCAACCCGCCGAATGTTTCAATACCGAGTGAAAGCGGCGTGACGTCAAGGAGGGTGACATTTTGTAAGCCCCCCTCAAGTATGCCGGCTTGAATAGTGGCACCGAGGGCGACCGCCTCATCGGGATGCTGACTCACATCCGGCTCACGGCCAAAAAGTGAAGCCACAAACTTCCTCACGAGAGGCATCCGCGTGGCTCCCCCAACAAGAACGACGGCGTCCAGCGCAGATGTTTCCAATCCCGCATCAGCAAGAGATTGAAGGCAGTGAGCGCGCGTCCGATCGACCACGGAATGGCAAATGAGCTCAAGGTCGGCACGGAGATAAATCCGTCCATCCCACTCGATCGAATCCTGATCTGTGAGACCGCGTTTGATTTTTTCTGCATCGGTCACGGGGATCCCCCAAGCCACAGCCAAAGCCGCATCGAGATCATCGCCACCGAGACGCGTATCGCCATTCGTGGATAAAACCTCAAAGACACCATGCCGCAGCTCCAGAACGGAAATATCAAAAGTTCCACCGCCCAGATCATACACAGCCACCCGAGCGTGCTCACCAAGGCGGTCGAGGCCATAGGCCAATGCCGCTGCGGTGGGTTCACTGAGGAGACGTTCGACAGTAAAACCGGCGGCTTCTCCTGCTCGCTTTGTCGCCGATCGCTGGGCATCGTTGAAATACGCAGGCACCGTGATCACCGCTCGATCGACCACTTTGCCACAGGCTTTTTCGAGATCGGCCTTGAGTTTTGAAAGTATGAGCGCGGAGACCTCTTCCGGCAGAAGGGATTTGCCTCCCACCTGAACACGAAGACTCGCCTCCGAACCAGGATAGCGTGCTCCCATGAGGCGCTTTACCGAGGTCACCACCTGTGAGGGCTCGGATTTTCTTTTTTCCAGAGCCGGCCAACCGACAACATGCTCATCGGAGTCCGCCACAAACCAAACCGCCGAGGGAGTCAATCGATGCCCACTCTCATCGGCGATCAAAACCGGAAAACCGCTTTCCATAACTCCCACTAGCGAGTGGGTTGTACCGAGATCAATTCCTGCAATCATGCAAAAAATCGTCTGCCAAGGGCAGAGAAAATCAGCGACGACGAGGGCGAGGGGCGTGCCCGGACTCGCGGAAAGTGATGCGGCCCTTGGTAAGGTCGTAGGGGGAAATCTCCAACGTGACCTTGTCACCTGGAACAATGCGGATGAAATTTTTTCTCATCTTTCCCGATATGTGGGAAAGGATGACGTGATCGTTGGAAAGCTTCACCCGAAAAAGAGTTCCAGGAAGAACATCCACAACAATACCGTCAGTAGTAATACAATCGTCTTTAGCCATTCTAGTACGTGAATACAGGCGGAAGCAAAGGAACGCAATCTCTAAGCGTTGCTAACTCGATGAATCTGAATGCGGATTTTGTTTTTATTGCTATTTCGCGATTCAAATGACATACGAGAAAAGTCGCATATGCTGTTGAAATCAACAATCAGGCAATGTGGTTTAAAAACGGTTTGGTTTTGTGCATTCGTTGCTTCACTTGGGAGCATGGCCTTGGGAGAGACACAGAAAGATCAACCCGTCGCCCAAGATGGATTCACCGCCGATGTGGCTTTTGAACAGGCTCAGCGTCTATTTAACGAGAAGAAATATTCCGAAGCCGCCGCCGTTTACTCCAAATTCAGAGAGGACTACGGGCAATCTGCGGAAGCACAAACCGCTGTGCGTAACTCTTTGTATCCGCTCGCGTATTGCTACGTGGCATTGAAGGACTTTCCGCGCGCAGTGCCAGCGATCACGGAGGCTATAGCGGCAACCCCACCGCTTCCGCCTGAGCGGCTTTTTGAACTACAATTTTGGCTGGGAGTGGCGAATTTTCAAACCAAAGATGCCGCCGCTGCTAGGGAGGCGTTCGAAAAATTCCTCGCTTTGGCTGATGAAGGTCGGGCCAAAAATCCTTTGTTCAAAAAACAGAATCCCATTTCCGCTCACACGCAAGAGGCGCGCTTAATCGCAGCGTCGACATGGTTGATTGAAGGCAAAAACCGCGAAGCGGCAGATCATTTTGCAAAACTCATGCCCATGTTGGAAAAGGAAGACCGAGGAAGGGCTGTCATCTATCAACTCTACGCCCTCCAAGAATGTGCTGACGACGAAACTGCGCTTCAAGCGGTCAATGCCGAATACCCCCGCATGGATAGTATCCCTCAGATCATCTCCTTCCAGATGCTCATTTTCAAACTCGGAGACCGCTTCCTGGAGCGGGGCGAGTTTCGCAAAGCCATTCAATGCCTCCAAAAAGTGTGGCCGCGCGAACGCCTTCTCAAGCATCAAGAGGAGCGCTTGGGACTTTGGGAACAGAAACTCAAAGCGGCGGAATTAAACTCTCTAGCAGACCCTTCTGCAAAAACCTTTGCCGCGAGACTCATCGAGGACGTGCGCCGAGAGATGGAAGGTTTCAAAAAAGCACCGGACTTCGACACCGCACGTCAGTTCCGCCTCGCGATGGCTTATCTTCGAATGGAACGCTACCGCGAAGCCGCGCTCATCATGGAAAATATGGCCTCCGAATTGCCCATCAATGAGCTCAACGAACAAGCTTCGCTGAATGTCATTCGTTGCTGGAATGCTCTTGAGAGCTGGCCTAAGTCCATTATAGCGGCTGAGAATTTCGCCAAACTTTTCCCGAACTCAAAATTTCTACCTCAGGTCCTTTATATGGAGGGCGAGGCCTGCCGCTCCGCACTCCAATACGAAAAGGCAGTGGAAATATTTGATCATCTCGCTACGACATTCCCAAAGGACGATTTCGGTTCCCGCGCCCGATTTCTTAAAGCGTTCGCGCTTCTTCAAGCCGAGAAAAACAAAGAAAGCGCAGCTGCTTTTGTTGATTTTAGCAACCAATTTCCAACCCACGAATTTGTTGATGACGCCGACTACTGGGTGGGGATGAGTTGGGCCTTCGACAAACAATACGAAAAAGCCCTGCAGACGATGGATGCCTATCTGGAAAAACACAAAAACGGCACCCACCGTGGCGCTGCTGTTTACCGCAAGGCCTATTGCTATCAACAAATGGGCAAATTTGGTACGGCCATCGATGAGCTTCACGACTATCTGGAAAAATATCCTGGTGAACCCGAGAACGGCGAAGCAAGGGTCTTGCTAGGAAACGCACTAATGAACGAGGGGTTCATGGACGATGCGTTTGATGTCTTCCGCGCCATTCCCGAGACCGACAAAAAACTTTATGACGAAGGAATTTTCCGTACTGCCGATGGACTCAAGGCGATGGATGAAAAAGAGAAGTACCGCGACCTCATGCAGGGGTATATTGCCAAAAACCCCATGTCCCCGCGCGTGGCGGAAGCCATCACTAACGTCGGATGGTATTACCGTCAGTCCGATCAAATCGACAAGGCGCGCGATATCTACTGGAAAGCGATAACCGAACATGGAAACGACCCCGATATCCGGTCAGTGGAGGAATTGTTTCCAGCCTTAGCGCGCCTTTACCGAAGCCCTGAGGAAACTCTGCAATATCAAGCCCGATTGGGAGACATGGCATCAGAAGCTAAGACTTCAAAAAAGCACACCCTCCTCATGCGAATCCTTTACGCCCAATCGAAAAGCGTGCTGAAAACGGACCCGGCGCAATCTCGCGCAGTTCTGCTCGAGGCGTCCAAGTATGCTGATGTGACCAAAACAAGCCCAGTTCTTTTGGTCGATTTTGCCAATGCACTTTTAGAATCCGGCCAGGACAAGAGCGGAGAGGATCTCCTCCGCGACACATTGCGATGGAACCCCCGAGCGATGCAAAAAGACCGCATTCTTTCGAGCTTGGGTGACCTTGAGCTCCGCCACGGGAAAGAAAAAGCCGCCCTCGATTACTATACGCGCTTCGAAAAGGAATACCTTGGATCCCCCATTTTTGGTGAAACCATGCTCAAGCAAGCCAAGCTTCTCAAGAAACGAGGCAACAATGCCGAAACCCTCCGCGTTCTGGATGCCGTGCTGGCCTTCCCCTCGACCAAAGGACAGGAAAAAGCCGAGGCTCTCGTTACAATCGGTGACATCCATCTCGCGAATGGAAAACCCGAAATGGCGATCCCCTATTACCAACGAGTCTATGTCATGCACGGACGATGGAAACCCTGGGTTGCCAAAGCCTACCTTCGCAGCGGGGAAGCCTTTGAAAAAATCAAGGACACAACAAGTGCACGCAAAACCTACCAAGAACTCGTGAGTGATCCCGACCTTGCAGAGTTCCCAGAGACAGCGACCGCGAACGAACACCTACTTTCACTCGGAGGTCCATTGCCTGCTAAAGAATCCAGCGAAAAGTCACCTCAGGGATGAAACTCCTCGCTTACATTCTTTTCATCGCAACCGCTTCCGCTGCGGATCAGGCCACGCTCGCGCTCAAAAATGGCTCCAAAAGAACCGGCGAAATCGTTTTTGCCGATGACCACCAGATCCGACTCAAGATCCCACTCGGCGAGCAAGGTGGCGCAACGGCCACAATTTCAATAACACGGAGCGATTTAGCAGCGATCGACTTTCTAATCGAACCGCCCATGGAGGAATTACTATCCTCCCCCACCCCATCTCGCATTACCGAACTAGAGGGACATTGGGCAAAATTCGGCCAATGGCTCGCCTTGCCGAATTCACCAACTGGACGCATCGGATGTGCACTCGGAGAAGCGCTACTGGCCTCTTCCCATTCGCAGAATACAAAAAAGGCTCTCGGTATTTTTAAGGAAGTGGAAACCAAAGCCTGGAACCAAGCAGATAAGGAACGAGCTAAGGTGGGGCGACTCCAATCCATGCTCGCTTCAGGAAAAGCGACCGAGGCCATGAGTGAGGCCAAGGACATCGCTGTGAACAAAGAGAATGCCAGTCTTCTCATCGAAGCCAAATTCATCATGGCTCAGGCACGACATAAGGATTTCCTGAAATTTCTTAAAGAGAATCCGCGATGGAATGAAGACTCCCTCGCGATCCCCGAGAGGCATCAGATCTACAATGAGGTCCTCGAACTGTATCTCTACCCCGCGCTTTTTATGGGCTCCGAAAGCGACAGCGCCGCACGCGGACTTTGGGGCGCGGTCGATATTTATCGTGAAAGCGGAGAAATCCCCCTCGCTATCGAAACCTCCCGCGACATCACGACCCTTTATCCGGATTCCCCTTACGCAACGAAGGCCAATGAGTTCCTTTCCCAACTGACTCCAGAGCAGACCGCAATGGATAAGGAGAAAGAGGGGCGCGAAACCTTAGCCATGGCGGCGAGCACACCCGTCCCCGTGGCTTCACCAACTGCAACGCCAAATGACTCCGATGAAAACCTCAAACCGAAATCAACAAAGAAGAAAAAATATGGAAACCCACCCACCCAAAATTAAGTCTTCACGAGGCATTCGCTCGCTAGAGGTCAACAGCGAGGAACGAATCGAAACTCGTGTGCATAGCAAATCGAGACCGATCGCTTGGCTTTTCATTCTTGCTGCAACGGTTCTCTTATTCACCCCTTCCACAGCAAGTGCCGTGGAAGTCACCAGCAGCAAAAGCCTCCTTGACCTCTACCGGGAGGGTGGACCGATCATGCACCTGATCGCGCTATGCTCGGTGGCCGTGATGGCTCTTGGGGCCTATTGTTTCCTGATGTTTCGGAAGGCGAAACTTATGCCTCCGGCTGTCGTCGCTCACTTAAACGGACTCATGGGTCAACGTGACCTTCAATCTGCCTATGATTATTGCGCAGCCAATCCCTGCCTCCTCACGACTATTCTTTCTGGTGCGCTCATGAAGGCGAATTTCGAAAGGGACATGTATAATAAGACGTCGATGGAAAACTCGATTGCTGACGACTGCTTTCGAGACGAGACAAAGATGATGGTGGTGGTGAACTACATGAACACCTTCGCCGTTCTGGCACCGATGATCGGACTACTCGGAACCGTCGCTGGAATGATCACGAGCTTTAGCGCTCTCACTGCCGGCAAGGCAGAGGCCACCGATCTAGCTAAGGGAATCGGTGAGGCCCTCATCGCTACAGGCGGTGGACTGCTGTTGGCGATCCCATCGATGTTTCTCTATTTCTTTTTCCGGGGATTGCTCACCTCAAATATGGCCGATCTCCACAAAACCCTCTCGCATATCCTCGACCTGTTCACTGGCGAGGCCCACAGCCATCCACCCACCGCCCACTGAAGAAACCCATGTCTGCTACACGAAGACGCATCCGCAGGGTTCAGCACGACGAGGTCGGTCTCCAGATTGCACCTATGGTCGATGTCACGTTGTTGTTGTTATTTTTCTTCATGCTGGCTGGAAAAATCACCAAAGCCGACAAGCTTATGGATATCAAAATCCCGCTAGCGAAAACGGGCAAGATTCCGACTGATGAAGGCGCAAGGGATGTCGTCAATATTGACGCCAAAGGTCAACTCTTCAGCGGAAGCCGAGCCGTAACCCCCAAGGAACTCACGGCGCATCTCAAACAACGATTCAAAGATTTCCCTCCGCTCAAACTTTCCATCCGCGCGGATGCCGGCACTCCGGGTAAAAAGATCAAGGAAGTGATGGCCATTGCCAGCGAGGCTGGTGCTATCGAGGTGATTTTCGGAGTCATTCAAAAATGAAACGCCTCGAACACCCCCAGATCGAGTTGCAGATCGCACCCATGATCGATGTTTGCTTCCTGCTTCTCTTTTTTTACATCCTGACATCAAAGCCCGTGAAACAAGAGTCGGATATGACCATGACTCTCCCTGGAACGATCCCACAGGAACAAACTCTGGAAATTCCAGACGAGCAAAGACTCATCATTCAGGACAACGGCCAAATCCTCCTCAACGATCTCCCTCTCGACCAAATCGAAAGCCACGATCTTCCCGCATTGCTCTCCACCCTGAAACGTTTCAAAGAGTCCGCTGTCGCAAACAAAACAGAGGCCCTCATCACGCTCGATGTCGGCGATAACGCTGTTCACCAGCGGGTTGTCGATGTCTTAAATGCCTGCGCCCTTGCGGGAATTCAAGGGGTGACCTTCGCCGGAGCCACAGGAGAGGAAGAATGACGCTCTCACCATCACGAATCATTTCAAGCGGGGGCTCAAGTCGCCGTCGATTGGTCATCACAATCATATTAATCAGTATTGGAATCCATGTGGCAGCGGGCATCGTTGCTGGAATCATTGTCGTCGCGCGCTATTTCGCGGAGGCCCCGGCGGAATTCAAGACCACGAGAGATGTCCGAATCCCAGCCAAAAAACGGGAGGCAAAAATGAATATGGCAGAACTCGATGCCATCGCCCCTAAACCCACCTTTAGCGACAAGATGCAAAGCTCCCGCCCCACGGCCTTTTCCTTGCCGGATGTGCCCAACCTCCCATTAGACCAAATGCTGCCACTGGATCCCTCCCAGTTCATCGGCGATCAAATCACATCCCTATCGAATATTGGGGCGATGGGAACTGGTTCCGGTGCTGCCAGCGCTGGGGCTGGAGGCTTTGGTGACAAGGGGATGAGTTTTTTGGGAATCCAATCGAGCGGGCAACGGATCCTCCTTCTTTTTGACGTTTCTTTGAGTGTGACCCATAAGGCGGCCAAAGCAGGTGTCCCACTCGAAAAAATCCAGCAGGAAACAATCAACCTCATTGGAAAACTCCCCATCACCTCGAAGTTCGGAATCATCCAGTTCACCCAAAACTACAAACCTTTTAGTAAAGAACTCCTCCCAGCTACGGACAACAACCGCGCAGCGGCAGTGAATTGGGTGCAATCCGAGTGGGTGACAAAAGGGAGCATGTCGGAATCGTCCAAGGTCACATCCAATGCTCAAGGTTTTATCGGCGTTCTTGCCATCGCCGCTGAAATGAAGCCTGACGTGATTTTCATCATTTCCGATGGGAGCTTTCAGTGGAAAGCCGGTGGTAGTGCGGGAACGATCCCTTGGAAAGAAGTGAAGAAAATATTCACTGAGAATCTTTGCAAATCTGGCGACTGCAAAGTCAACTTCATCGCCTTCGAAGCCAAGGATGAGGACTCGCGGGAAATGAAGAACATCTCCCAACGCAGTGGCGGAAAGATGATCGAGCTAAAATAATCCCCACACGCTTCCGAAACTGCGCGGGCGAGTGTCTTAGGCTGGAAGATGCAAGAGTCGACCACACTGAGGGCAGGAGACAATGGTCTTATCGGCCCGGAGCGCCAAGCCTGTCTGCGAGGTCACCTTCATATGGCATCCCATGCAAACCTCATGTTCCAGAGCCACGACAGCTTGCGCATTCTTATTGTGGAACAAGCGTTCGTATCGCTCGAGTAAATCCTCATCTATTCCCTCAATCGCAGCAGGCCGGAGCTGTTCCAGATCGGCAATGCGAGTTTTGAGATTAGTCGTTTTTTCCCTGAGTATGTTGATTTGGCCATCATAGCGGGCCTTCTCCTCCGCATAGATTTTCTCAGCCGCAGCGATCTGTGGTCGGAGATTTTCTGCCTCTTCCATCAGAGTGAGTTCTTTGTCCTCAATCCCGGAAACCACTTTTTCAGCACCGGCGATTTCGTGGGCTAGAGCCGTGAACTCCTCATTTTTACGGGTCTGCATTTGCTGCGTCTTGTAGCGAGCGATCTGCTCACGCTTTGAACTGGCCTCGACTTGGAGGGTTTTCTTTTCGACTTCGATGACCTTCGCCCGAGTTCGGGCCTGCTCGAGCCTCGAGGCAGAATCAGCGATGAGTTTTTCCTTAGTGGCGATATCCGCCGGTATGGCCTGCAACTCCTGACGCAGCGAACGAAGTCGCTGATCTTTATCCTGGAGGGCGAGGAGTTTTTCGATGGCTTCTAGCATGGCGTACATCATGCCTTTTCTTTTTAAAATTATCCAGCCAATCAAAATGATTTATTCAGGAGCCTCATCCTGCAAAGATTGCGGAAATGTCACATGGAATTTGTTTTCTCGTTGGAGCCGGCCCCGGCGATCCCCTTTTGCTCACCCTGAAGGCTCGCGAATGCATCGAGCGGGCTGATGTCCTCATCTACGATTACCTTTGCAATCCGGAAATCCTGAAATGGGCCCGCGAAGGCGTCGAAAAAATTTATGCTGGGAAAAAAGCAGGCGCCCACACCCTCAAGCAGGATGAAATCAACGACCTAATCGTTCAGAAAACCCGCGCAGGTAAAACGGTGACGCGGCTCAAGGGCGGTGATCCATTTTTGTTTGGCCGTGGAGGCGAGGAAGCGGAAGCCCTTGTCCAAGCGGGTTGCCGCTTCGAGGTGGTTCCCGGTGTAACTTCAGCTATTGGAGGCCCTGCCTACGCCGGTATTCCTGTCACGCACCGGGCTCATAACACCATGCTCACGATCTTCACCGGACACGAAGATCCCACTAAATCCGAGACCTCCCTCGACTACAAAGCCATCGCCTCCGCTCCTGGCACAAAAATCATGCTAATGGGCATCGAACGCCTCTCGATCATATCACAAGGGATGATGACCGCTGGGATGGATGCCTCCACTCCAGTTGCACTCGTCCGTTGGGCTACAACTGGGCGTCAAGAGACCATCACTGGCACTGTGAGCGATATTGCAGCGAAAGCCGAAGTTGCCGCATTTAAAGCCCCCGCCGTGGCTGTATTCGGTGACGTGGTTGGGCTGAGAGACAAATTAAACTGGTTTGAGTCCAAGCCCCTCTTTGGAAAACGCATCGCCGTAACCCGCACCCGCCAGCAAGCGGGAGATCTCGTTCAACGCTTACGGGAACTCGGAGCGGACGCTTTTGAAATGCCGACCATTCGGATTGAACCTGCTCCGAACAAACGGGAGTTCTACGAAATCGTTGCCTATAGCCACATCTACGAGTGGATCATTTTTACAAGCCCCAATGGCGTTGATGCGTTCTTTGGAGCTTTTTACGATCTTTACAAAGACGCGCGCAGTCTAGGTGCCGCACGCATTGCCGCTATCGGCCCAGCCACAGCAGAACGCGTACGATCCTACCGTTTCGCTGTCGACGTTCAGCCAGAAAAATACGTAGCCGAAGAAATCCTCAAGGCTCTTCAAAAGGAAGCCAGTCTCGAAAATGTGAAGGTCCTTCTCGCCCGCGCAGAGGGCGCGCGCGACGTCCTTCCCGTTGAACTCGAAAAGCTCGGAGCCATCGTAGACGAGACAGTCGCTTATCGTACTGTTCCCGAAACGGAAGATGCCAGTGGAGGAATCGAGCGCTACCGCTCGGAGGGTGCCGACATGGTCACTTTCACCAGTTCCTCGACAGCCGAAAACTTCCATGCACTTGGACTCCCTGCTCACGAGGGAGTTAGCTTTGCTAGCATAGGCCCAGTCACATCCAAAACGATGCAGAGTCTCAAAATGCCCGTCGATGTGGAGGCTCCTGTGCACGATATCCCTGGTCTTGTCGCGAGCATTCTCAAGTTTTACAAAAAGCCGTAGCAGATTAAACGCATCCATGCGGATCACCTGAACGTAATATTGTGCATAACCTCTTAGTTTGATGACCAATCTTACAAACCCACCCCTATCGCCCTTCCTTGGAGAATCAGAAACGCTTTCCAAAGTATTAATGCGAATAGAGGCTGAGCCCGCCCGCGTTTTTACTGATGAAAAGGGGGAGGTGATAGCCATCAACCCTGCTTTTTCGAATCTTTGCGGTTACACCTTTGATGAGGTGCGCGGCAAAAAACCGGGCACCTTCTTGCAGGGTTCGGCCACCACGCCAGAAAGCTTGGCTCCATTGAGAGCAGCAATCCAGACCGGCACTTCCTGCGTGACTGAAGTTTTAAATTACCACAAGGATCAGAGTATTTACCGCGTCCAAATCGAACTCCACCCTTGGAAAGACGAGACTTCTTCACTCAAGGGCTTCATGGCCATCGAGCGGAAGCTACCCTAAGCCATCAGGGTAGATTTCCGCGATTCGTTTCACGCAGATAGGCATCCATCGACTTCCAAGCGGAAGCCCAATCGTTGCTCATCATCGCCAAAATGCACTGCAACCGTAACCCCTCAGGTTCCTTCGCTTGGACTGACTCTTGAATCATCCGTCGGGCACTCACGAGATTTCCGCGCATAGCCAGCGCCGCCACTGTTTCCGCTAGACTCATCGATATGTCTTCGGGATTTTTGGGTTCGGGCAACTTCAGATCGATCGCATATCGCTCTTGAGTTGCGAGCACAACGGCTTGAAAATCTTTTTTCTCAATCAATTGTCGAACACGCAAAGGCCACGCGGCATCGTTCCACTTGGGATTGGCATCTAGAAACGATTCCATCGCCTGTCGATCTCCAACGTTATTCCAAGTCAGCAAAAATTTGCGCTGCTCCTCGGGGTCGAGCAGGGCTAGGAATTCCGCATCTTTCGCCGCTTTCTCAATGCTGCCCTTGGGAGCGCGGGCAATCCAAATGAGCCACGTGGCTGGTGAAGTGCGAGCATAGACGCCCATAGCAGTGGCAAGCCCTGGGTGACTTCGGGCTGACCCCAGCATATTTCCGAACATCTCTTCGACGTTGGCATAAACTCCCGCATTATGGATTCGCACCTGCTTTTGGAGGGCCTCTCCCCACAGCGGAGCTGCGCGCAAAGGATCACGGGCAAGCCAAGCTTTCCCTTGTGAATGGGGCAGCTTCGCACTCACGGGATTGAGGGCGCGCTCCAGAGCAAAAATCGCATCCACCTCGAAGGGATCACCGCCATTTTGTAGAAGATAGGCGCTTAGCTCGCGGTAGAGTCCGCGTGACATGGGAGAAAGCGAAATTTCTCGTCGAGCCAAGTTAATGGCATCGTCGGTCTTCTGTGCAAAGTCGAGTTGGCGCATCTCTTGAAGAACCGCAGCGGCGCGATAAGGCGGAAAAGGGGGAAGCGAGAACCATTGCGCCCCAACTAAAAGCACTCCGACTATAAAAACAGCGCCTCCCCCGACAGCAAAAATCCCGCGCTGCACGACCCACTGGGGATTTCTTTCTGTCCGTTTAGCCGATGGGCATCCAAAAGCCAACCCCGCCAGCACCAGAATCCACCATCCCAACTCGACGCGATGGATCGGCACATCAACCAGACCATGTAAAATGCCGACCAGCACCCCACAGATGATCCCCCAACGCAATGACCACGTCGGACTCCCTTGAAGATCACGCATATCCCTCAGCAAAAACCCCAAAAGCAGCCCCACACAAATCAGGCAAGGCAAACCGGATTCCGCTGCGATCATCAGCCAATCGCTTTCCGGATGCAGGGCTACCGCCTCCCTGATACTTTTATTTGCATATAGGGGATAGACATAGGCATAAGACCCGAGGCCCGTTCCCGTGAAGGGGTAATCCCAAATCATTCGCGCTGTATCGTAAAATATCTTGGACCGCATATCCGAGAAAGCCGACTCGCCCGCTGGAGGCGGCGCAGCTTCCGCAGAGCCAACATCGACCTGCTTGCTTTGAATCCCAACCATTTCAAGAAGACGCAACTTGGAGCCCCCATCTCCTGTGAAAAAGTAAATGAGTAGGGCGATCGCAATCGCCGCCGACGATACCAGCAAGGGAATCGAACGGTGCCTTTGGCCCAGCGTCAAAACCCAGATCACCGCGCCTACGAGAAGAAAAACCACGCCCGCGCGCGACGTCGAATGAAACAACAGGGAGTAAACGCAAAGAGATAACGCCCCTCCCGCGAGTACAAATACCCCCATTTTTTTCGTAGACCAAGCTTCGCGAATCACCCCCAGCGCCAAGATGCTCCCCATCGCCAGCAGGGATGCCGTATGGTTGCGATTGGGGAAAAAACCAAAATCCGGTGGTGCCCACATCCCTTTGTCAAAGAAGGGATATTCCCATCCCGTCATTTTTGCATAGAGAGCCACTCCCGCATACGCTCCACAGCCGAGCGTTCCCAAAAGGGCAAGATAGATTTTGACATTCGAACGCAATGGATGCCCGAT
>CAMBAQ010000033.1 GCA_945863785.1 Chthoniobacter flavus | reverse complement strand
CCAAATGAGAAAAGCCTGAAAAACTCAGCCAATTCGGGCCCCCATGTGGAGAAACGAGGATGCCAGAGCGTTTGCAAAGTCCCACCCGCAATCGGCACCCACCCTAATGACGCGTTCCATGCCAGAGGAGCGCACAAAAAAACGAGGGGTAATAAAACCAATGTTGCACAGGCGATGATTGTACTCCGATCCTTTTCAAAGATCGAACGGCGCAGATAAAAGCAAAGGCCGAGAGAAAATAAAACGGCCTCATAACGGAAGAGCGCGGCAAGTGAGAGGAATACGGCCGCGAGATACCAATTGATCGTGATGTCCTCTCGGGATTGAGCGACAATTAAGGCCGCTGCAAGTATCAGAACGAGCGACGGCATCATTGGACTAATCGTCACCGATTGTTCATTAAAAGCCGGAATGGCGTTGAGCGCCACCACCACCCAACCAGCGACAGCCTCATCAAACAAGGATCGGGCTAGCAACCAAGCACACCAAGCCGCAGCAAATCCAAGAATAGGCCAAGCCAGACGGATGAGAGTCAAAGAATCCCCCGTGAGCATCCCCAAGCCATGAACAAGAAGGGCTGTTCCGGGCGGGCCATCAAAAAAAGCCGGCGCAAGACGATCGGCACACATCCAGTAGTAGGCTTCCGGTGGCGCGATGCCCTGAAAAGCCAACCAAACACACCTCAGGAGGGTGAGTGCACCAAGAAAAACGAAGACGGTTTTTGATTTCACGATTCGATCAGATCAGGATGGGCTGCATGGATGGCTGGAACTATTCTGTGTCCGAACCGCCTCCAGAGAAAAGCGGAAACCGAAAAAGAAATCCATCCACAGACCACACCAATCAGACTCCCAACCAACACATCCGAGGGCCAGTGAACCCCCACATACACGCGGCTAATGGCCACCAACCCCGCTGGTAAAAAGGCAATCCACCCCCACCGACGATAAAAAAGAAAACAAACTGTGGCTATCGCAAAGCAGTTCGACGCATGCGAAGAGGGGAACGAATTGCCCTTAAGAGCGGGGTTCTCAGGAGCAGAAACTCGAATGCGCAGAGGCAAGGCCATGGCAAGGAGGCGCGGTGTTGCCTTTGCAAGATCAATGGTTCGGATTCCTGCAATAACCTGATGGGGCCTCGGACGCGATGCGATGTGTTTGAGGTTTTTACAGACCAATCCATCGGACACGCCGACAGCAAGTCCGATCACTACCAGCATCGCCCTGACTTTGAAGCCACCCATAAAAAGCCCAATACCAGCGGCCAAAATAAAAAATGGCCACCAAACAGCCCAACTACTCAGTGATGCCATCACCACATCGAGAGACGGAATGACAAGTTGATGATTGATAAATTGGAGAATCGCGGTGTCCATCGACAATTATTGGGAACCACATTGACCGAAGAGAAATCCGTAGCAAGTCCGCAAAACCTCGTGCGAACGAAAATCTCCCAATTACGTCGCTTTCTCTAGGATTTGATTCAAAAACTCAGGTATCCGCCGCTCAATCCAAAAGCCTCCCCCATCGACAAAACCCAGATGACCGCCTGCATCAGGCGTCTCCAGAAACAGGCAGGAATTTTTGTGGGCTTCATCGTAAGGGAAGGACTCAGGACTTAAAAAGGGGTCATCCTTTGCATTCAGAAGCAGCGCCGGAATAGGAAGACGATTCAGATACCCGATCGCACTGGACTGCTGCCAATAATCTTCCGCATCGCGGAACCCGTGAATTCGCGCGGTGTAGCGGTCATCAAAGATGGAAAAGCTCCGAATATCACGTACCCCTGTGGCATCGATCTCGTTCGGAAACCGCGCTGCCTTGGCCTCAACTTTCACGGCTAGGCTTTTCATGAATCGGCGAAGGTAGATTTGATTTCCTGCCCGACGATCGAGCGCCCGTGCACTTGAAGCTAGGTCAATCGGAGCGGAAACGGCTGCTGCGACCTGAATGGATGGGTGAACATCCCCTTCCCCCAGATATTTTAAAATCATATTCCCACCGAGGCTAAATCCCACGAGCGCGAGGTTCGGGTAAGTGCGCGCGGCATGGTTAATAACTGAAGTGAGATCGCCCGTCTCACCACTGTGATAAAATCGCAGGCAGCGATTCGACTCCCCACTGCATCCCCGGAAATTCCAAGCGAGTGTATCCCATCCGGCATGGTTGAGGGCGAGGGAGAGCCCTCGAATGTCACTGTTTTTCGAGCTGCCCTCAAGTCCATGCGAAAGAATCGCCAATCGACGATTCCCCGCCTTGGCCCAGTCCAAATCGAGAAAATCCCCATCCGGCAATTCAAGTCGCTCCGTGTCCATGTCGCTTCGCGCCCGCCTAGGCAAAATCGCCCCCAAAATGGTCTGCAAATGCCCGTTCCTCAAATAAAACGGGGGCTGAAAGCGAGATTCCAAGATGGGCATGAGAATCTCAGGCGGAAGGCTCAGAGTCCGCAAATTGCAAATCCCGCAAGGCCTCACCGAGAGCCTGGATCTCATCAACGCGATGACTCGCGGTGACTGTATATCTGAGCCTAGCGGCCCCTTTTGCCACTGTCGGAAAACGGATGGCCGGGACGAGAAATCCCTTATTCAATAGAGCTGTGGAGGCTGATGTGGACTTGATCTCTGGACCGATAATTTGGGGAATAATCGCACTCTCGGGCATGGGGCTTTCTAGTACTGCCGCGAGATTGCGGATATTTGCCCAGAGCAACTCTCTAAGACGCGCCCCCTCAGGAGAGCCTGATATCTCGATCGCTTTGGTGGCGGCAGCGGCCACTGGCGCAGGTGGTGCCGTGGAAAAAATAAAACTGCGCGCCCGATTGATCAAATAATCCCGTAAGGCACGACTTCCTGCGATGTAGGCTCCATGCGCCCCAAGGGCTTTACCGAGAGTTCCCATTTGGATCTCGATGCGGTCGCCAAGGCCGAGTTCCTCGGCTAATCCACCTCCACTCGGGCCAAGCACACCAACGGCATGAGCTTCATCCAGAAAAAGCCAAGCGCCGAAGCGTTCTTTCAGACTCACCATCTCGCTCAGCGGCGCCAGATCTCCGTCCATACTGTAAACGGATTCAGCGACGATCAGCACACGGGATTGAGGGTGTTTACGGGCTGCCCACGTTAAATGGCTCTCCAGCTTATTGAGGTCATTATGTGGAAATACGCGCAGGATCGCTCCGCTCAATCGCGCGGCATCAATGAGACAGGCATGAGATAGCTTATCCAATATGATGACGTCGTCTTTTCCGCAGATGGCCGGAATTGTCCCCATCGCCGCAGCGTATCCACTACTAAATGAGAGGGCCGCTGGAGTGCGCTTAAAACGAGCAATAGCCTCTTCCAATTCCTCATGGGCGGCCATCGTCCCACAAATGAGTCGTGAGGCTCCGGCGCCGAATCCCCCACGCTCCCATTCCGCCATAGCCGCATCACGAAGATCCGGATTCGCAGCAAGGCCGAGATAATCGTTGGAAGAAAAATTAACCACTCTCACGTTCTCACGAGTGACTCGTGGAAGTTGTGGGGTTTCGAGCGGCGAGAGACGTCGGGTAAGGCCAGCGAGGTCGATCTCCTCGAGAGCGCCCAACAAAAAAGCGTCGAAGCCGGTCGCCTTCATCCTCACTTCTTGGCGATAAGATCGCACATTTCCCTAACGGCGGAATGCAACCCTACAGTAATAGCGCGAGAGATGATCGCGTGTCCGATATTGAGTTCCTCGAGGCCAGGCAAAGCAAGAATGGCTGTCGTATTTTCGTAGTTGAGTCCATGCCCCGCATTCACTCTCAGCCCCAACTCACAAGCGAGCGCAGCCCCGTCTATGAGATTCCGCAATTCCTTGGCGCGAGCAACTCCAGTGGCATTGGCATAGGCACCGGTGTGAAGTTCGACAAAATCTGCACCCAGCTCCGCTGCCGTACGGATCTGGGATTCCTCCGGATCGATAAAGAGACTGATACGAGTTCCAATCTCGCGTAAACGGGCCATTGCGGGAGCGAGGACATCGCGACGTCCGCAGCAGTCCAACCCTCCCTCTGTCGTCACCTCAAGACGATTCTCGGGAACAAGGCAGACATCGTCCGGATGTAAATCCAAGGCAACGCGTAGAATGTCTTCCGAGAGACCCATCTCAAAATTGAGCTTGGTCGTGATTTTTTCCCTAAGGAGAAAAATATCCCGATCCTGCATATGGCGACGATCTTCGCGCAGGTGGGCGGTGATCCCTGAGGCACCCGCCATTTCAGCGACAAGGGCTGACGCAACGGGATCCGGTTCTGCATTGTGGCTATCCGGTTGCTCACGATAGCGTGCTTGGCGAAGGGTCGCCACATGGTCGATGTTAACTCCGAGAGTTGGCATGAGACGGATATTTGCGCTTGATCCGCCTCGCCGCAAGGATTGCATCGCGCAAGGCCTCGAATCCCGACAGGAAGGAAACCTTCGAGCCCTTCACGTCCGCCCACTCTACAGGCAATTCCAAAGCATGAAACCCGAGTTGACTGGCTAGGAGCAACGCTTCGACATCAAAACCAAATCCATCCTGCTCGAGCTTAGAGAAGACTGACTGCGCTGCATCTCGGCGGAATGCTTTGAAACCGCATTGCGTATCTGCCAAGCGGGTGATCCCAGCCAGACGCAATGCAAGATTGAACATTCGGCCGGAGAACTCGCGAGTGAAGGACTGATGCACTCGAATAATACTGCTCGGGTGCCGACGGCTACCGACAAGCACATCAGCATCTCCGGCCTGATTTAAAAACTCTGGGATATAGCCCAACGGCACACTGAGATCGGCATCCATGAAAAAAACCATATCCCCGCGAGCTCGTAGCATTCCGGTTTTCACTGCGTAGCCTTTCCCTCGAGCAACGGGATTGGCGATGACGACAAACCGAGGATCCCCACCAATAGCATCACGTACGGCCGCCTCGGTGCCATCAGTACTCAATTCGATCACAATGATAAACTCCCATGCCTCATCTGGAAATGTGCTACGAATTTGTCGAATCGAAGGCGGCAAACGAACGGCCTCGTTTTTTGCAGGAATGACAATACTGACGCGTGGCGCTTGATTGGACATCGGGAGAGGGTTTAAATCCATCACGTGACCGCTAGATTCGAAAAAAGTCCATGGCCAGGGATTGTGATTGTTTGCATCGCACTTGTTCTGCGTTGCTGGCTCATAGAAATCAAGCCCCCTCATTTTGACGAGGGCATCAACGGCTGGTTTGCGGATCAAATGACGGCCACAGGGTATTACCGCTACGACCCGACTAACTACCACGGACCACTCCATTTTTACGCTGTTTTCTTATCACAGACCCTCTTCGGACGTGAGGTTTGGGCATTGCGACTCCCAGCGATCCTCGCCAGCGTACTTTGCGTGATCGCGATGCTGCGGTTCCGTGAGTTTTTCGGCACGGGCGTTGCTCGACTGGCGGCATTGGCGATGGCCATTTCGCCGGGGCTCGTTTTCTACGGCCGGTATTCCATCCACGAAAGTTGGCAGGTTTTATTTTCCATTTTGTTTTTACACGGCCTACTTGGCCTATGGCAGTACGGAACCCGGCGCGATTTCTTTACACTCATTGCTGCAGCAACAGGATTGATTCTCACGAAGGAAACCTACCTTGTGCATATCGGCTGCTTCGCTATTGCGGGCATCGTGTTGTGGGTTTGGCAATATCTCGTCCCCTCAAGCCCAGTCTTTCCCGTGGCTCTTCAAAAATGGAGACGCGATGATGTGATTCTGGGCGTTGGCCTCGCGGCCTTGCTTATCACCTTTTTCTATTCCGGCACATTTCGGGACTTTGGTGCACTGCGTGGGCTGTATCAGACCTTCACGGTGTGGGTGAAGACTGGCGTGGACTCGGGCGGACATCACAAGACCACTTACGATCTCATTGGCCCGCTAAATTACTATTGGATCGCCATCATGGCCCGCTACGAGTGGCCCGCACTGGCGGGAGTGATTGCGTGTCTGCGCTACATGGGGCCCTCTGACGCTCGGTTACGTTACACTGCAATAGCTTCCACCGGCACTTTGCTGGCCTACTCTCTCATTTCCTACAAAACGCCATGGTGCATCATTTCTATCATCTGGCCTTTTTATCTGATGCTAGGTGCGCTGCTTAAGGAGTGGGCCGATCGTTGTGCCCGCCGCCGCGTCTGGCTCATTGCCGTACCGCTTCTAGCCGTTTCGCTGTGGGCCTCGATCCGTCTTAACTTTTTTGTTTATACAGATGACAGCGAACCCTACGTCTATGTGCAAACGTTAGAAGACATACGGAAATTCACCGACCCCGTCCTCGCTGCGGCCAAATCGCAACCCGATGGCTACCAAATGAAGGGCTCCATCATCCTCGATAGCTACTATCCATTACCATGGATGCTCGGAGATTTCACTCGGATCGGATATTACAAAAAAGACTCCCTGCCGACGGATTGGGACTGTGACTTTGTGGTGGTCGATACCTCGCTGGAACCCGCCACGGAAAAAAACTTCACTCAGCCATTCCATAAAATTACATTCCGCCTGCGTAGCGGTCAGGATGATTGCACTGCCTACCTTTCCGCTGCACGGTTTTCTAAAATACTGGGCACCGAACCGAGCATCATTCCAAAGGCGAGCGTCGAACCATGAGCTACGTTGGTCGCATCATGACGGGACTCCTCGTCCTCGTCGCCGTTGCTGTCTCGGGCGCTATGGGATGGGCATTTGCAGTCGGCGGCCTATCCGAGACCGGCGCCCATTTCGCCATCTCACTGGGAGCAGCCGCAGGCCTATTCACAACCTGGTTCACGCGCGAGGATAATGCTCCGAGCCCCACCGCATGGGATGCCCTTTTGCTCGTCCTTTTCGCCTTGGCATCACTGAGAGCTTTTATCTGGCTGATCTATAGTGTGGGTGACGAATGGCGTGTCCTTTCCCCAAATAATCTCGGGGACATCTCGATTCACCTTCAATTCATTCGCTACTTCGCTTCGGGGGTCGGATTTTGGCCGGAAAGTCCGATTTTAACTGGTTCCCCCCTCGTTTACCCTCTCGGCATGGATTTGTGGAACAGTCTTCTCCTTCTCTCTGGGATGCCAGTCGAACGCGGGCTGATCTGGACTGGACTGATCGGCTCCACGCTCACCGCTTGGTCGCTCTGGAGGTGGGGAGGAGCGTTTTCCATCGCAGCCCTTTTGTTCAACGGCGGCCTCGCCGGATTTGCCTTTTTTAGCACATGGACGATCACGGATTTTCAAACCGAACTGGCTTGGAAAAACTTATTTCTAACCATGTTTGTAACCCAGCGCGGACTGCTCTACGCACTCCCTTGCGGGCTCCTTTTACTGAGGGCATGGAGAGAGGATTTTTGTGGAAACGGCTCAGGCGTTCCGCGAGCAATTCAATTTCTTCTCTATGTGACCTTGCCGCTTTTCAGCGCTCACGCATTCCTAGCTCTGAGCTTCATTCTGGCTGGCTTATTTACTTTTCAACCGACCTCTCGCAAATCCCTTTTGATATTTGTGGGAGCCTCACTTCTTCCGGCTTCGGGCGCTATCTATCTGGTCACGGGCGGCTTCTCTGCCACATCTGGACTACGTTGGTTGCCAGGATGGATGCAAGCGGATGGGGGCTTACACTTCTGGATTCTGAATTTTGGCATCACCCTGCCGCTTTTGTTGATCTTGCTGGTGATGGTTGCAATTCGTGGTGATGCGCGTTCCCGAAGCTTTTGTTTCCCTGCACTAGGTATTTTCGCTATCGGCTTTCTTTTCGCCTTTGCGCCGTGGGAGTGGGATAACACAAAAATGCTGATTTGGGCGTGGCTCGTGTGCGCCCCATTTCTATGGCAAATTCTTCTCGCGCCTTTGCCAAACGCCCTGAGAGCGATCCTGTGTGCCGCTCTTTTTTTCAGCGGCGCAGTGTCCTTAATTGGTGGCCTCGATGGTCGGCACGGATACAAACTCATTAACCGCTCGGAACTCGCCGCTACGGAACTCGCATTACAAAAAGTCCCACGTGGTTCTCGGATTGCGATTGAGCCTGACTATAACAATCCCGTGATGCTGCTCGGTTGGCCCGTCATCTGCGGGTACGAGGGACACCTTTGGAGCCATGGACTCGACTACAAACAGCAATGGCAGAAGCTACAAAATATTCTGAAATCCCGCCCCGGTTGGAAAAGGGACGCTATCCATCTGAAAACAAATTGGGTTTTCCGTAAGGACGGGACACTGGAGTTCATCAACGTCGGAACCCCGTAAAACTTAGGCCTACTGGATTCCTCTAGGACGGGATAGCCCGCCAAAGCATCACAATGATCAATGCAAAAACGAGGCAAAGAAAAAGGAATTTAACCTTATCATTCTGCACTTCTCGACCCAAACGGGGCTTACCTTTTTGGGAATAGGATGCCTTCCCGCTTCGCGGCATGCCGAATGGCGCCGGCGCGGCAGCGGCAGCCACATTTAGTTTCACTTTTTTACGCTCCTGCTCCCTCTTACGCTCCTGCTCTTTCCTGGCCTCAAGAAGCAGCGTTTTCTCCAACTCCTGTTCTCGGCGATGGAGTCCCGCTTGCTCTTTTGAGAGGCGGTTCTGTTCGTCAGTGACTTTCGTCGATGAGGACAACTTAGAGAGACGCATTGGTGTTATTTAGCGGCAGCGGACCAGATGTAGATGAGGATGGCGAGAACGGCAATCACTTGCAGTGGCAACGTAAATGCAAATCCATTCTTGAGCCAAAAAAAGAATCCCCGCTCCTCCTCGAACGAGTAGTCACCTTCGGAGGATGTGGAATAAGTGGCGTCGTCCGAAGATGTATCCACTGAGATTTTGGCTTGGGCTTTGATGTATTCCGAACGGGCATCTTCCACGGCGCTGATGGCCTTGCTAAGTTCGCGCGGCAAATCCTGCGGGTTCCAAGAACGGGTATTGATCGCTTCCAAGTGGCTTAAATGCTGGGTGAAGGATTGGTGGATCGAGTGCATCTGCTCCACTCGTTTTTGGGATTCCTCAATCTCTCTCTGGACGACCACGAGTGCGCGGGTGAACTTATCAAGCAGGTCGGAGCGACCTTGATCGAGAGAATCCTGACGGCGCTTGAGCTCTTCTAAGCGGGCTTTTTCACGCTCGATTTCCTCTTGTTTCTGTTTGAGGCTTTCGAGTTCCGCCCGCACTTGCTGGACTTTGTCACCAAGCTCCCCATTTTCTTCATCGGAGAGATTAAGATACGTGTCAGAAAGTTTGCTACTGTGGTCGGATCCCATATGAGGCAGTCTTATTAATCTTTTCGACACTCACTATCCAGCCAAATTATAAAAATTCGCGAAGCTTTTTCCTAAAGCTTGGTTGGCTTGGTTTTTTCCGAAAGAAGCCGGAAATCGCCCTGCGCATCCCGATAAAAACCTCGCATAAAAACCGGAGCTCTTTCGCCCATTTTGCGCACTTTCTCAGATAGGTTCAGATCGTGTTCGGGCCAGTATTTATTGCGCACTCGACCGGATTTATTAACAACCTGATCGAATGGTTTCGTAAGCGACTTGTATTTCGATTCGGACAGTCTTGCAGAATGAAGAGTCTTTGGATTGTAGATGCAGATCCACCACGCTCCATAAGCGTCGGGAGCGCTTTCAGGAGTGATTTTCATGCTAATCTTCCCCACATTTTTCTCACCGCCATCGAAGGGGATCGCATAGATCGCAGCTACCTCCGTGCGGGAACTTAAAAATCCTGCCATGAAGCTACGCAGCGTGCGGCGCAATTTTTCGTTGTCCGAAGATTTTCCATAGATACCGAACTCGATGGCGGCAGGCTCATCTGGATCACCATAAACATTCATCTCGATGTACTTATTAATACGAAATGACATATAGGGTACATTTTTATAGATACCGTTATCTATGTAGGTGGCGGGTATCTGCTCTAGGGATTTGATAGCATCATTATTGCGTATATCATTAACCATCACTCGCCATGAAGGGAGATCCCCCGCTCGAGACACTTCGGTGAATTCCAATCCTACATCAGCCCCATCATGGATTCGGACGATCTCCGATTTGGGATACTCATTCTCTCCATACCTCTCTTGAATCAAAACAGCCGTTGAAGTATTTCTGATGATCACTCCCCGAGCGACATTACCACTTTTAAGGACAATACTGTCTGGTTCCGCGTAGGCGTCCTGCCTCGCAAAAACCGGAACTGATATCCCTAATAAAAAAAGAACGATCCATTTCGACGTTGTAGGCAACATGCACAGAATCTATAAGGCTGATGACATGTCACTCAACCTGATTCGCACGAATCTGATCGCACTCGTTTTCCTATCAGGGTGCGTGATGCCGCCCAAAGCCTACCGGCAACCTTCCGCCCCACGCACGATCCACACTGGACCATTCTGGTGGGGAACCTCTACAGCTAGCTTTCAAAACGAGGATCGTGGGGTTCCGAAGGATTCTCCAGAATACTTCAAGACGGATTGGGATATTTTTGCTGAAGAGGGCCACATACCGCCTCGGGGTGACGAGGCCACATTCTCATGGACGCATTTCAACAAGGATTTAACTGCCCTGAAAAAGATCGGCGTGAACCACTACCGCTTCGGAATTGAATGGGGACGGGTTGAACCAAAACCGAGCGAGTTTAATGAAAAAGCCATTCGCCAATACGTCGAAATGGCGCGCAAACTCAAGGCCGCCGGCATCAATCCCGTCGTCACTCTGTGGCACTTCACATTCCCGTCTTGGGTTTACGATCCCAAACACAAGGCCGCCTCGAACTTTCTACACCCCGACATCGAAGCTCACTGGAAAGATTACGTCACAAAAATGGTATCAGCCCTCTCCCCCTACGTGGATGTGTGGGTGCCGCAGAACGAACCGAATGGCGATCTCTACATAGGCTATTTTGGAGGGCACTGGCCTCCTGGACTACTGGCCACCCCAGGCTCTCTGAAAAAGGCGACCACCGTGAGCGTGTCCATGTTCCGCGAGGCGGCCGCAATCATTCACAAAAACGATCCCCGTGCACTCGTCATGGGCATCTACTCTCTACCCAAGTGGAAGCGGAGCTACCTCCAAGATCCGACCGCCTGCGTTTATAATATGATGCAGAGGCAGAACTTTGACCACCTTGACCGCGTCGCAGATACAGTCGACCTGATCGGCGTGAATTACTACTACTCGCAAGTCGCGTCCGCTCGCCGCTTCATTGTACGTCCGAAAGGAGAGCAAAGTTCCAACTACACTCAGAACGGATGGCTCATCGATCCCGAAGGCCTCCACAGCGTGCTTGTCGATGTCCACCGCCGCTACGCTAAGCCCATCGTTATTTCCGAAAACGGCATCGGCACCCAAAGCGAACAGAAAAAAATCCGCTACTTCCGCGAGCATGTGAATCAGATGCGCCGGGCCATGGAGGACGGCGTCGACATCCGAGGCTACTTCCCATGGACCCTGATCGACAACTACGAGTGGGCGGAAGGCTACGCTGCGAATTTCGGACTCACCTACCTTAACAAAAAAAACATGCAACTCGAGATTGGCCCATCGGGCGTTTGGTTCCAGAATTTCATCAAAGCCAATCCGGAACCCTGATAAACTCACAAAACCTCGATTCCAAACTAACCACCTATTTTTATGACCCTTCTTGAATGTGATCTTCCCGGCATCAAAAAACTCCGCAGTGGAAAAGTCCGTGAGGTTTTCGATCTCGGCGACTGCCTCCTCATTGTAGCCACCGACCGCATTTCGGCCTTCGACTGCATCCTGCCAACAGCGATCCCAAGGAAGGGCGAGGTCCTCACACAGATGTCGGTATTCTGGTATGACGTTCTCGACTTTATTCCAAATCACTTCATCACCGCGAGATTCGAGGCCTTCCCGTCCGTCCTTCATCCGTTTGAGGACCAACTCTCAGGCCGATCCATGCTGGTTCGCAAAGCCAAACCTCTCCCTGTGGAGTGTGTCGCGCGCGGCTACATTGCTGGGTCTGGATGGAAGGAATATCAGGTCGCAGGCACCGTCGGTGGCCACGAGGTCCCTGCCGATTTACAGCAATCCGCAAAGCTTCCCAACACCCTCTTCACCCCATCAACAAAAGCGGAGACGGGACATGATGAAAACATCACCTGGAAACAATGCCGTGCTATCTTGGGCGATGAACTCTCCACTCAAGTGCGCGACCAGACCATCGATCTCTATGAGCACGGTTGCTCCCACGCCGCACAAGCGGGCATTTTGATCGCGGACACCAAGTTCGAGTTCGGAATTGCTGATGACCGCGTGATCCTCATCGACGAATGCCTCACGCCCGACTCTTCCCGTTTCTGGCCATCGAACTCCTGGGTCGCAGGCACAAATCCCCCAAGCTTCGACAAGCAATTTGTCCGCGACTATCTCGAAACCCTCAACTGGGATAAAACTCCACCCGCGCCTGAACTGCCAATCGACGTGGCCGAACAGACCTCTCAAAAATACATTGAGGCCTTTGAAAAGTTGACCGGCCGCAAACTCCCTTCTTTCTGAGTCGATCCCCCCAATCCGGCAATTCATAGCGGATAGATCCTCGCCATTCTTGTTATGGAAATTCTCAAAACGCTTGCCGTAGCCCTCAGCTTGGGAAGCTTGGCGGGGCTGAATTTATATCTCACCGTTTTTGTGAGCGGGCTTGCGTTGCGATTCGACTGGGTATCCCTCCCCGCCCCCTTGCATGGCCTGGAAGTACTCGCTCACCCGATCGTCATTGTGTTGGCTGGGATTTTGTATTTGTTTGAGTTTTTTGCCGACAAAATTCCTTGGATCGATACCGCATGGGATTCGGTGCATACCTTCATTCGACCGCTCGGAGCGGCGGCTCTTGCCGTGGCCGCGATGGGTGAGGTTAACCCCGTTTTTGAGGTTACAGCAGCCCTTCTTGCCGGCAGTATGGCCCTCTCCTCGCACCTCGCCAAAGCCGGCACCCGACTTGTCGCAAATACCTCGCCGGAACCGTTCACCAATATCGGCCTGAGCCTCGCTGAAGACGGGATCGTGCTGGGCGGTCTGAGCTTGATTGCCTGGAGTCCGCTTGTCGCTCTGGGAATCGCAACGCTCGTGTTTATCTCTATCATCGCCATTCTGCCCGTGCTTCTGCGAAGCATTCGCAGGCACCTCTGGTTTGCCTGGCGCAAGCTCAAGTGCCCAGCCGATGATAAAAAACCCGAGGCACCGGAAACCTCCCTGCCCGCGCGATGGGACACGCTTTTAAGAAGATCCCATAGCAACAAAAACACCGTCGATTGGGCGTTGCCTTGCGTGACTGGAAAAGGAACTTTATTGCCGCCGAATATCCACGGCTGGCTCGTTCGACTCGACGGGGACTCACAGGAAATCCAATTCATCGGTCGCACATGGCGAGGATCCACTTTTGCTACAATCGACTGTCGTGATGCCACGGTCACCTCTCATCCAGGATTCATGGCAGATCGTATTTCCATCATCCACCGAGATGGAGCGCCCCGCCAAATCTTTGACATCGACCGCTTGCACTCCAAGGCCGCCCAATTTGCTTTAGAAACGCTCCGCGGGCCTATCGAGAGCACCGACGCCTTAGAGTAAAACTCTCCCGAAGACTCCATGGCGAGACCCACAGTGAAGAGCACTTAAGAAGAGGCGCTACGCGGCGTCTGAACAATCACCCTTTGCGTGGGATTCTGTTCGTCATCGAGCTCTTCGGCGGATTGCATTGAGAGGAGATGCTCTTCAAATAAGGCCGCCGCTTGGGCTAGATCGCATCGATCGCTCTCATTCACCAACTCTAACCGCTCATTGAAATCACGGAAGTCCACCCTCACTTTGCCTTGCGTTAGGATTTGAACAACGATGCCAAACGTTTGAGAATTGGAATAACCGAGCTTAAGCATGTATTCGTCGATTTTTCCCGACAGGGGCTTATACAGACTATCACTGGCTTGCATGGCACCTCCCTCATTTTCGAGTTTGGTCTCTTTGATTGTGATCTCAGACGTCCGGGGGGCAGCCTTACTTGACATACGATTTCAAGATAGCAAATGCCCCATTAAATCAACGAACTATTTTACGCGATTGGGGCCTCTTTCGCCCTGCCCGATGCCATTCACACGATTCCGATAGCGTCGTTCATTCTTTCCAAGCTTCATCCACCCCTCGATTGGCTTCAATCCACAGGGCTAATGCCCAGGCCTGTGTGCGCGGGGGGGCTGAATCACG